>JBDUXZ010000003.1:252500-274424 GCA_039944855.1 Rhodothermales bacterium
CGGCGCGCGCGGTCCGGCCGGTGAAGAGCACGTCGTCCACGAGTACGACATTGCGCCCCTCCACGTTCGGCAACGGCTCGGGCACGCTGGGCTTCGGTGCGTCGGACCGGTCGTCACGGAAGGGCGTCACGTCGAGCGGATGCACGGGAATCGTGCGGCCGTCCGTCTCGCCGACGATGCGGGCGAGGGTCTCCGCGAGAGCTACGCCCCGCTTACGAATGCCGAACACTTCGAGTGTCGCCCCGCCCCGATTCCGCTCGACGATCTCGTAGGCGAGGCGGGTGAGCGTCCGGCGGACGCGCTCGGGAGAGAGGATAGCCGTTCGCGACATATATAAGGTGTGCCTTGGCGTGAATGAAGGACTGCCTAGCTACGCCGCGCAGGCAGCCACACGTTGAACGGCGACGGCGACACGGAGGGCAGCTTCGATACGACTTTCCGCAACACTCCGTGCGAACACGGGGAAGATAGCGCGCCGCTATGCAGGATCGGCGAGGAGTTCGCCGCGAAGAACGGTGATGGCGTGACCGCTGAGTAGCACCCGGTCGCCGCGCACCTCGACGCGGAGCGTCCCGCCGCGTGCCGAGGCCTGAAACGCAGCGAGTGGGTTGCGCCCGAGCTTATCGACCCAGTACGGCGCGAGGCAGCAATGAGCTGAACCCGTCGCCGGGTCTTCGTCCACCCCAGCCGCTGGCGCGAAGAAGCGCGAGACGAAATCGATGCCATTTGAGCCGCGCGCCGTCACGATAATCCCGCGCACGACATCGATCGCGCCGAGCGCACGGAAGTCCGGCGCGAGACTGCGCACGGCTGCCTCGCCCCCTACTTCGACGAGGTAGTCAAACCGACTGCGGGCGATGTGAACAGGCTCGACACCGAGGGCGGCGGCGAGGCCATCTGGCGCGTCGGCAGGTTGGGGGGCCGTAGCGGGGAAGTCGAGCGTGATGAGATCGCCGCTGCGCGTCGCGGTGAGCAGACCACTCCGGGTGTGGAAGCGCGCGGTCGCCTCGGGCGAGAGGCGGCCCGTCTCCCACAAGACGTGAGCGCTCGCGAGCGTCGCATGACCGCAGAGGTCTACTTCGACGGTCGGGGTGAACCAACGGAGATCGAAGCCGTCGGCGCGCGGGACGAGGAACGCCGTCTCGGAGAGGTTCATCTCCGCGGCGACGTGCTGCATCCACTCGGCCGACGCCGCGCGGTCGAGCAGACAGACGGCGGCGGGGTTGCCGCGAAACGCGGTGTCCGTGAAGGCATCGACCTGGTACATCGGGACGGGCATCGGCTAGGCTACGGTCTCGGTAGGCGCCGGCCGGCTCGGGCACGCCTCGCGGCGGCAGTGGCCGTAGAGCGTGAGGGCGTGGTGGCTGATCTCGAACCCGTAGATCTCCCCGACCGTGTCCTGGATGCTCTGCAGGCGCGGGTCACAGAACTCGAGGATCTCGCCACATTCGAGGCAGATGAGGTGGTCGTGCTGCCAGTACGCGTAGGCCCGCTCGTACTTCGCCTGGTGCTGACCGAACTGGTGCCGCACGACGAGGTCGCACTCGAGCAGCAGGTCGAGCGTGTTGTAGACCGTCGCGCGGCTGATCCGGCTCCCCTTCTGCCCAAGTCGGACGAACAGCTCGTCGGCGTCGAAGTGGTCGGCGGTGGCGTAGACCTCGTCGAGGATCGTAAAACGCTCAGGGGTCTGCCGCTGCCCACGCTCCTTCAGGAACGCGCTGAAGGTGCGGGTGACCTCGTCCATCTGGGCCTGCGGGAGCGACGACATAAGCGGGATGCGGGGTTCACGGCTGCTCGGGGGGAGAACCGGAGGGCACGGTGCCGGTTCCGGTCACTAGTTCCGGTAGCAGCCCTTCTAAGTCTCGCTTGATCTCTTCACGCACAGCATCTATCGGGCGCGCACCGTCGATAACTACAACCCGTTCTGGTTCAGACTCAGCAATTTGCAAATAAGCTTCTCTTACTCGTCTATAGAACTGCAATCCAGAAGCCTCAATACGGTCCGCTGAGCGCCCCGCCCTTCTCTCGAATGCTAACTCAACAGGCACATCTATAAAATATGTCCTCTGCGGGACAACCCCACCGGTAATGAACTGATTGAACTCCCGCAAAACATCGTAATCAGCGACCCCTCGCCCACCTCCCTGATATGCTGTAGTTGAATCGTAGAAACGATCGCAAATGACTATATGCCCTGATGAAAGTGCTGGCTGGATTACCTCTTCCACGAGTTGCGCGCGAGCAGCCCAAAACAACGCGAGTTCTGCCCGGGCGTATATCTTCGAATCAGGGCTTAAAAGCAGGCTCCTGATTTGCTCGGACAAGGCAGTGCTACCCGGTTCGTGCAGCATCGTGACTTGATACCCTGCTGCCTCCAAGTCGAAATCAATGAGGTATGCCTGCGTGCTTTTGCCACTGCCATCGATGCCCTCGAACGTGATCAGCATGAGAAGCAAAGGAAGGTGAAAAAGCCAGGCGTGGAGCGCGCGAAGGGGAACATACGGCGCATCTGAAGGATGAATCGCGGAGCAAGTGGAGGGAGTCGGCGATGTGGGTATTGCATGTTGCCGGCCTACCTTTAAATTAGGCCCTGTCGGGTTAACCCTATCGGGTCTGGAAGAGTGGCCGCGACCCTCCGCTCCGATTCCGTTTCGCCGCGCGCTATGAGCATGTTCGAATTCGAAGACTTCGACGAAGGACGAGGGGACGAGGGGCTCAACGACCTCATCCTCGCCTACGAAGAGAGTCAGAAGGACGGCGGCACCGCCTACTTCGACTCCGAAGCGCTGGAGGAGATCGCCACCTATTACTTCGAGCAGGGCCGCTTCGAAACGGCGCTCGACGTGATCGACCGGCTGATCGAGACGCACCCGTACTCCTCCGACGCGTGGCTGCGGCGCGGCGTCCTCCTCAACAACCTCGACCGCAACGGCGAGGCCCTCGCCGCCTACGACACCGCGCTCGGGCTCAACCCCGTCGATCCCGAGACGATCATCAACCGGGGCATCACGCTCGACAACCTCGGCCGCTCGGTCGAGGCGATGGAGTCCTACGAGCAGGCCCTGCAGTTCGACCCGCTGAACGAGGAGGCGCTCTTCAACCAGGGCATCACGCTCGAAAAGCTCGGCCGCTTCGACGAGGCCGTGGCTGCGCTCGAACGCTGCGCCGACCTCAGCCCCGAGCACCCGGAGATCTGGTACGAGCTCGGCTACTGCTACGACCAGGCCGGCCGCTTCGACGAGAGCGTCGCCGCCTACGACCGGCAGATCGACCTCGATCCGTACTCGCAGAACGCGTGGTACAACCGCGGCATCGTGCTCAACCGCATGGAGCGCTACGCCGACGCCGTCGCGAGCTACGACTTCTCCCTCGCCGTCGACGATGCCTTCGCCTCGGCGTACTACAACAAAGGCAACGCCCTCGCGAATATGGGCGACCTGCAGGGCGCTGTCGAGAGCTACCTGAAAGTGCTGGAGTACGAGGAGGGCGACGCCGCCACGTACTACAACATCGGGCTGGCCTACGAGGAGCTCGAAGACTACAAGACGGCGGTGACGTACTTCCGCCGCGCCGTGCAGGACGACCCCGAGTACCCCGAGGCGTGGTACGGGATGGGCTGCTGCTACGACGCGCTCGAACGCCACAAGGACGCGCTCAAGTGCTTCGCCCACGCGCTCCAGCTCCGGCCGGAGGTCGGCGAGTTCTGGTACGCCCGGGCCGACAGCGAGTACAACGCGGGGATGCTCGACGAATCGCTCCGCTCGTACGCTCGCGTCGTCGAGCTGGAGCCGGAGAACGAAGAGGCGTGGCTGGACCTCGGCGAAACGCTCTTCGAAGCCGACCATCTCGAAGAGGCGCTCGCGGCCTATCGGAAGGCCGCCGAGATCGACCCCGAACTGACCGAGGCGCACGTGCAGCAGGCCAAAGCCCTCTTCGCGCTCAGCCGCAACGACGAGGCGATTGCCGCGCTCCGGCAGGCGTTCGAGCTCGACCCCTCCGTCCGCGACGAGATCCGCCACATCTACCCCGACCTCGCCGCCGACGCCCGGCTCCGCCCGCTCTTCGGCACCGACGAGCGTACGCGCCGCTCGCGCTGACCTCCCGCTTCTCTCCGCACCAACCGTAGGGGCGACCGGCCGGTCGCCCCTACCTTTTTATATGCCCGACCCGCTGCCCGACGCCTCCACGCGCCTCGTCCTCCTCCTCGGCGATCCCATTGCGCACTCGCTCTCGCCGCTGATCCACAACACGGCGTTCCGCGCGGCCGGGCTCGACGCCGTCTACCTCACCTGCCGCGTCGCCCCTGACGCCGTGGCCGAGGCCGTCGCTGGACTGCGAGCGCTCGACGTACTCGGCGCGAACGTGACAATTCCGCACAAGCGCACTGCCCTCCTCCACCTCGACCTGCTCACACCGGAGGCCGAGGCCATCGGCGCCGTCAACACGATCACGCGGCTCGACGACGGCACCCTCCGCGGCGACAACACCGATGCGGCGGGCTTCCTGCACGGACTCGACACGGAAGCGCTGCGCAGCGCACCCGCGCTCGTCTTCGGCAACGGTGGCGCGGCGCGCGCCGTGGTGTACGCCCTGCTGACCGCGCTCCGCCCCCCGTCGCTCACGCTCGCCGCACGCACCCCGGCCGCCGCCGAAGCGCTCGCCGCCGACTTCGCCCGCTTCGACGAACGCGGAGCGCTGCGCGTCGTGCCGCTCGCCGACGCCGGTCCGGCGGTGCGCAGCAGCCGGCTCATAGTGAACGCGACGCCGCTCGGGATGCACCCGCACGAAGACGCAACGGTGTGGCCGGACGCCGAAGACTTCGGCGACGGGCAGACGGTGTACGACCTCGTGTATGCTCCCACAGAAACCCGCTTGCTGCGCGATGCAGCGAGCCGAGGCGCACGGACGGTGGGCGGACTCGCTATGCTCGTCGGGCAGGCCGCCGCCGCGTTCGAGCAGTGGACCGGCCAGCCGATGCCGCTCGACGCCGTCCGTGCCGCGCTCCGCCAACGCTTGAACTTGTAGAGGCAGGTCTCGTACCTGCCCTCGCTCGGTCCCGTTACGCCGCATCGGGCAACCACGACACCGGGCTATCACGCGCCTCCCTTCCTCCCTTCCGCAGATGACATCAGCCCCTCCCCTCCTCCGCCCGTCAATCTTTGCCGACGCCCCCGACATCGTCGCGGCGTTCACCACGCGCGATGGCGGTATCAGTCAGTCCCCCTTTGCCAGCTTCAACCTCGGCCTCTCGACGGGTGATGACGAGGGGGCCGTCCGTGAGAACCGCCGCCGCCTCCTCGACGCGCTCGGCTTCGCGCCCGACGCGCTCGCCACCGTCGGGCAGGTCCACGAGGCGGATGTGGCGACGGTCTCCGAACCCGGCCATACGCCCCGGCACGACGGGCTCGTCACCGACTGCCGCGGGCTCGTGCTCGGCGTAGTCGTCGCCGACTGCGGGGCCGTGCTCCTCGCCGATGCCGAGGCGGGCATCATCGGCGCGTGCCACGCGGGGTGGCGCGGGGCCGTCGGTGGCATTCCCATCGTGACCGTCGAGGCGATGCGGGAGCTTGGCGCGGAGCCGAAGCGCATCCGGGCGTACATCAGCCCGTGCATCGGACGGGAGGATTTCGAGGTCGGCACCGAAGTGGCGACGCAGTTCGACGGCGCCCACGTCCACCGACCGCCGGAGAAAACGAAGCCGCACGTCGACCTCGCCGGCGCGATCGTGACGCAGTTGCTGAAGATGGGGCTCCGTAAGCGGCACATCGAAACCGAGGGGTGCAGCACGTTCGACACGGCGCGGTTCTTCTCGTACCGTGCCGAGGGCGGCACGACGGGGCGGATGATGGGCGTCATCGGGATGCGGGAGGAGGCATGAAAGCGATCTCGATCTGGTTCATCGCGGCCATCTTCGTCGGTGCCGGGGTGATGCACTTCGTCAAGCCGAAGCTGTTCGCCGCGATCGTCCCGCCCTTCCTGCCGAACGCGCTCCTGCTCGTCTACCTCAGCGGCGTTGCCGAAATCCTCGGCGGCCTCGGCGTGCTCGTCCCAGCGTTTCGCGCCTGGGCCGGGTGGGGGCTGATCGCGCTCCTCGTCGCGGTCTTCCCGGCGAACGTCTACATGGCGCTGGAGGCGGAGAAGTTCGGGATCGCGCCGGTGTGGCTGTGGCTCCGGCTCCCGCTCCAGCTCGTGCTCATCGCGTGGGTGTGGTGGGCCACGAAAGCGGGATGACGGAGACGCGAGAGCGGAGGCTAAAAGTCGATGCCCCTCGGTCCTGTCTCCACCCGGCGATGAATCACCGGGCTCACGAGCATAAGGACGCTGAAGCGCCCTCCTTCCCATGCGAGGGTGTAGCCCCAGCGGGGCTTCGGCTGTGAGCCGGGGATGCACCGTAGACTTCAGGCCCCGGTGGTAGATGGCAACACGGCATGCGGTCAATTGGGAACGCGGCGATGCGGAGCGAATACGGAAACATGAGGAAAGGATGACGCAAACTTAACAGTACATTTTTAGGCGTCGAGTTGAATGGGCCGAATATTGTATTGTATTTTGCACCTCGCCCCCTAAAACCCACGCCTCCTCTCTTTTGGACAAGATCGACGAAATCGACGCCCAGATCCTGAGCCTGCTCCAAGCTCAGGGCCGGATCAAGCGCAACCGCATCGCCGACGCCGTCGGGCTCTCCGTGCCCGCCACGTCGGAGCGGATGCGGAAACTCGAAGAGCGCGGTGTCGTCACCGGCTACCACGCCACGCTCGACGCGCGGCGGCTCGGCTTCGACGTGACCGCGTTCATCCGTGTCTCCTCCGACGGCTCCGACCACTACGGCGAGTTCATCGAGGCTGTCACGGCGATGGACGCCGTGCAGGAGCTGCACTCCATCACGGGCGAGGGTTCGCACATCTTGAAAGTCCGCGTCCGCAACACGAGCGCGCTCGAACGCCTCCTCGCCGAGGTCCAGCGGCTGCCGGGCGTCCGTGGCACCCAGACCTCGATCGTGCTCTCGACGCAGAAAGAGTCCACCGCGCTCCCCGCCGAGCCGATGACGCTCGTCCAGATTCCCGATTAACCGCGGCCCCGTCCCGTCGCATCATCCCGCATAGACGCAGCATGCTGCGTCTCTACCGAACCTCTCAACCTGCACTCCCTCATGCCTGCCATTCAGACCCGGAACACCGGCACCAACGGTCACGCGCGCCGCTTCGACGTCGAGGCCATGTTCGGCCAGAACACGTTCGGCCTCACCGAGATGAAGGCGCGCCTGCCGAAGGCCGTCTACAAACGCCTCACGGCCACGATCGAGAAGGGCGAGCCCTTCGACGCGACCGTCGCCGACGCCGTCGCGCTCGCGATGAAGGAGTGGGCCGTCGAGCGCGGCGCGACGCACTACACCCACTGGTTCCAGCCGCTGACGGGCCGGACGGCGGAGAAGCACGACAGCTTTATCACGCCGAATGCCGGCGGCGGCGCCGTCGCCGAGTTCTCGGGCAAGAACCTGATCCAGGGCGAGCCCGACGCCTCGTCCTTCCCCGGCGGCGGGCTCCGCGCCACGTTCGAAGCGCGCGGCTACACGGCCTACGACCCGACGAGTCCGGCCTTCCTCATCGAGCACAACGGCTCGGCCACGCTCTGCATCCCGACGGCCTTCGCGTCGTGGACCGGCGAAGCGCTCGACCACAAGATCCCGCTCCTCCGCTCGATGGAGGCGCTGAACCAGCAGGCCAAGCGCGCGCTCGAAGTCTTCGGTGACAAGGTCACCCGCGTCGTCGCGACGTGCGGCTCCGAGCAGGAGTACTTCCTCATCGACGAGGGCTTCTACCACGAGCGGCCCGACCTCCTCGTCGCAGGCCGGACGCTCGTCGGCGCCGCGCCGCCGCGCGGGCAGGAGATGGACGACC
The DNA here is from genome assembly GCA_039944855.1 of Rhodothermales bacterium. Classification (NCBI taxonomy): domain Bacteria; kingdom Pseudomonadati; phylum Rhodothermota; class Rhodothermia; order Rhodothermales; species Rhodothermales bacterium. The sequence goes on from JBDUXZ010000003.1 coordinate 260,399, forward strand.
ACTACTTCGGCTCGATCCCCGAGCGCGTGATGGCGTACATGAACGCCGTCGAAGAAGAGCTCTACCGCCTCGGCGTGCCCGTCGCGACGCGGCACAACGAGGTGGCGCCGGGGCAGTACGAGTTCGCGCCGATCTTCGAGAACGCGAACGTCGCCGCCGACCACCAGCAGCTCATGATGATGACGTTGCAGCGGACGGCCCCGCGCTTCGGCCTCGTCTGCCTCCTCCACGAGAAGCCGTTCGCCGGCGTCAACGGGAGCGGCAAGCACTGCAACTTCTCGATGGCCACGGACGCGGGCGAGAACCTCCTCGAGCCCGGCGACACGCCGCACGACAACCTCCGCTTCCTGTTCTTCTGCACCGCCGTCATCCAAGCCGTCCACATCCACCAGGACCTCCTCCGCGCGACGATCGCCACGGCGGCGAACGACCACCGCCTCGGCGCGAACGAGGCCCCGCCCGCGATCCTCTCGATCTTCCTCGGCGACCAGCTCACCGACGTCTTCGAGCAGATCACCGACGCCGGCAAGGCGACGTCGAGCACGTCGAGCGGCTTCCTCGGCCTCGGCACGCCCGTCCTCCCGACGCTGCCGCGCCACGCCGGCGACCGCAACCGCACGAGCCCGTTCGCCTTCACCGGCAACAAGTTCGAGTTCCGCGCCGTCGGCTCGTCGCAGAGCATCAGCTTCCCCCTCACCGTCCTCAACACGATCACGGCCGAAGCGATTGACGACCTCGCCTCGAAGCTCGAAGCCAAGCTCGACAAGAAGCGCTCGAAGAAGGCCATCGAAGACGCGGCGCAGGAAGTCATCGCCGACTCGATCCGCGCGCACAAAGCGATCATCTTCAACGGCGACGGCTACTCCGACGCGTGGCACAAGGAGGCCGAAGAGCGTGGGCTCCTCAACCTCAAGACCACGCCCGAGGCGCTCGCCAAGCTGACCGACAAGAAGAACGTCGCCGTGTTCGAGGCCTACGACGTGCTGACCGAGGCGGAGCTCGAGAGCCGCTCGGAGATCCTTCGCGAGCAGTACGCCCTCACGCTCAACATCGAAGCGGCGACGACGGAGAGCATGGCGAAGACGCTCGTGCTCCCGGCCGCGATCCGCTACCTCATGGAGCTCGGCGAAGCGGCCGAGGCCGTCGAGGACTTCGGGCTCGATGTGTCGGGCACGAAGGAGACGGCCGAAGGCGTCGTGAAAGAGGTCAACGCGCTGCGCAAAGCGCTCGACGGGCTGAGCAAGGCCCGCGCCGCCGCGCACAAGGCGAAGCACGAGGATGTCGCGATGAAGGACAAGGTCATCCCCGCGATGACGAAGGTCCGCACCGCCTGCGACGCCCTCGAAAAAGAGGTCCCCGCCGACCTCTGGCCGCTCCCGACCTACCGCGACATGCTCTTCGTGAAATGACGACCGTAGGGGCGACCGGCCGGTCGCCCCTACCACGGCGTCGCGTTCCATGCGCCCGCTCTGTACGCCCCGGCGCTCCGGCGCCGGGGCTTTCTGCGTACCTTGCCCCCCACGTCTCTTCCCCGCCCGTCGTCCGCGTTCCCGCCCCGTGTCTCCCGTCCTCTGCAATTACTACGTCACGTACCGCTGCAACGCGGCGTGCAGCTTCTGCGACATCTGGGAACAGCCGTCGCCGCTGATCTCGCTGGGGGACGCGGCGCGCAACCTCGACGACCTCCGCCGCCTCGGCGTCCGCATCATCGACTTCACGGGCGGCGAGCCCCTGCTCCACCCCCAGATCGGCGACCTGCTGACACTCGCGAAGGACCGCGGCTTCCTCACGACGGTCACGTCGAACGGCCTGCTCTACCCGAAACGGGCCGAGGCACTGCGCGGAAAGATCGACCTGCTCCACTTCTCCATCGACTCGCCCGTGCCGCACGAGCACAACGCCTCGCGCGGCGTCGACTGCTTCGACAAGCTGATGGAATCGGTCGAGGTCGCCCTCGCGCTCGGCGAGCGGCCGGACCTCCTCTTCACGGTGACGAATGAGAACGTCCACCACCTCGACGCGATCTACGAGACGATCTCCCGCCCAAACGGGCTGATCCTGATTCTGAACCCGCTCTTCGAGTACAACGCGCTCGGCGAAGGGCTCGCGGACGAGGTGATGGAGCGGATGGCGGCGTTCGGGAAGAAGCCGTACGTCTACCTCAACCCCGCCTTCCTCTCGCTCCGGCAGCGCGGCGGCAACGACCCGGCCGCGCCCGACTGCAAGGCGGTCACCACGAGCGTCGTGATCTCGCCCTTCGACGAGCTCGTCCTCCCGTGCTACCACGCCGGGCTCGAAAAGCTGCCCATCGAAGGCCGCCTCTACGACCTCTGGCACGGCGAGCGCGTGGCCTATCACCGCGAGATGGAGGGCCGCCACGCCGCGTGTGCCGGCTGCACGATCAACTGCTACTTCGAGCCGAGCTTCGCCGTGAGCCCCGGCAGCGGCTATTTCTGGGAGAGCCTCCCGTCGAAGGTTCGGTACTCGTGGACGAAGTTCGTCGTGCAGCGCCTCAGCGCCAAGCTCGGCGGCCCCCGCCACGCCGACCTGCCGGACTTCGCCGCACTCGAACGCGACGCGCTCGAAGCCGCCGTCCGCACGCAGGGCGACGGCGCGGCCACGCCGCCCGAGCTGATCGAACTGCCGGTACTGCGATAGGAACAGGGCAGACACGTGGGTCTGCCCCTACGCCCGAGCCAATCGCAGGAACGATCCTCGTGGTCGCCCTGCCACACCGGATGCTGCGTTATACGGATTCCGACTCTCGACGTCAGGATATTCGTCTTCGTTGAGGCGTGCCTCCTCGCGGTAGAGACGCAACATGTTGCGTCTCTACCGACGGCCGAGCCAGAGGCTATCCTGACACCGGCAGAACGGATCCGTATTAATGCTTGGCGTTCTGTGATCGGCCAACCTTTTCGGCAAGCTCGAAATATGGTTGGGCCTCTTCCGGTCGGTCGAGCACGGCATCGTAGAAATGTCCGATCTCTCGGTACGCTTCGACATGAGTGGGGTCTACCGAAAGAGCCTGCTTATAGCTCCGTAACGCATCCATCAACTCACGTCCGTCCTCGTCGTCACCCGACAGTTGGATGAGATGGCCGCGAAGACACCACAGGCTCGCCGACTGCGGGTGATCTTCCAGCGCGTGCTCCACAGAGTCTAGAGCCTCAGAGGTAGCGGAGCCACGCTCCGGCAACATCGCTCGAATAGCCTCGATATGTTCTTCTTCAGTCATCGGTCTATCAGCCTGCCTGCCAGCGGCGGCGAGCCCACCGGCTCTGCTCTTTCCCTCCGCTCTTCGGCTCTTCCCCTCCTCCGCTCCTCTCCGCCTGTCCGTTACGCTGCTCGCGGAAGAGCACAGCGACGACGGCCGCGGCGCGCTCCACACCGGGATCGTCCGGGTGCAGGGCGTCGGGGGTGAAGTGGTCTTTGACGAAGCCCGTGTCGAACTGCCCCGAGCGGAACGCCTCGTGCTGCATCACGAAGCGGCAGAACGGAATCGTCGTCTCGACGCCGGCCACATCGTACTCGGCGAGGGCGCGGTCCATCCGGTCGATGGCTTCGAGGCGGGTGCGGCCCCACGACGTCAGCTTCGAGATCATGGGGTCGTAGTGGATCGGGATCTCGTCGCCCTGCTCCACGCCCGAGTCGTAGCGGACGCCGAAGCCGGAGGGTGGGGCGTGGCGGAGGAGCGGGCCGGGCGCGGGGAGGAAGCCAGCCGCCACGTCCTCGGCGTAGACCCGGCTCTCGATCGCGTGGCCATGAATCGCGAGGTCGTCCTGCCCGTAGCCGAGTTCTTCGCCCTCGGCGATGCGGATCTGCTCCCACACGAGGTCGAGCCCGGTGATCCACTCGGTGACGGGGTGCTCGACCTGGAGCCGCGTGTTCATCTCGAGGAAGAAGAAGTTCAGCTCGTGGTCGACGAGGAACTCGACCGTCCCGGCGCCGACGTAGCCGCAGGCGCGCGCGGCCTGCACCGCCGCCTCGCCCATCGCCGCCCGCATCTCGGGCGTGAGCACCGACGACGGCGCTTCTTCGACGACCTTCTGGTGCCGCCGCTGGATCGAGCACTCGCGCTCGAAGAGGTGGACGACGTTGCCGTGCGTGTCGGCGAGGATCTGGAACTCGATGTGGCGCGGGCCGAGGAGGTACTTCTCGATGAACACCCGCTCGTCACCGAAGGCGTTGCGCGCCTCGCCCTGCGCCGCCTGTACCGCCCGCTCGATCTCGCTCGCCGACTCGACGACGCGCATCCCTTTGCCGCCGCCGCCGGCCGCCGCTTTGATGAGCACGGGGTAGCCGATCTCGTCGGCCGCCGCGACAGCCTCGGCCACGTCCGCGATCGCGTCGACGGTGCCGGGCGCCATCGGGACCTCAGCTTTCTCCATGATCGCGCGGGCAGCGGTCTTGTCGCCCATCGCGCGGATCGCGTCCGGCGGCGGGCCGATGAACGTGATCCCAGCCTCGGCGCAGGCTTCGGCGAAGCCCGCGTTCTCGGAGAGGAACCCGTAGCCGGGGTGCACCGCGTCGGCGCCCGTCTGCTTCGCGGCCTCCAAGATCCGCTCGGCGACGAGGTACGACTGGTTCGACGGGGCGGGACCGACGAGGACGGCCTCGTCGGCCATCCGCACGTGGAGCGCGCCCGCGTCGGGCTCGGAGTAGACGGCGACGGTGGCGATCCCGCGCTCGCGGCAGGTCCGCATCACGCGGACGGCGATCTCGCCCCGGTTGGCGACGAGGACTTTGCGGATGTGCGTCATTTCGGCGGGGGCGGGCTGAGGGATGGGCTCTGGCACGGTCTCTGTGTTTTCAGACGAGTTGGCAGCGGGTCCGGCCGCCACGAAACCCGGCCGGCCGGTCCAGAAACTTACGGTAGGTGGCGATCACCGATGGCGGAGCGACCCGACTATTACCAGATTCTCGGCCTCGACGAGCACGCCCCGGCCGAGGCGATCAAGAAGGCGTATCGCGCGTGCGCCCGCGCCCATCACCCGGACCGTCACCCCGATGATGCGAAGGCGGCCGAGCGGTTCAAGGGCGTGACGGAGGCGTACGACGTGCTTTCCGATCCGGCCCGCCGCCAGCAGTACGACCTCCTCCGCCAGCACCCGCTCAACACGTTCGGCCGGTTTCCGACCGCCGCCGACTTCGGCCCGCCTCCCGGGCCGACGCCGCGCCGTGCGAGCCTTCAGATCCGGCTCTCGTTCGAGCAGGCGCTGCGCGGCGGCAAAGCGAAGGTCCACCTGCCCGACGGCCGCCCCCTCCACGTCCCCATTCCGCGTGGCGTTCGCGACGGGCTCCGCCTCCGGCTCCGCAACGAGCACCCCGGCGCGTCCGAGCCCGACGCCCTTTTCGTCACGTTCCGCGTCGCCCTGAGCCCCCGGTTCCAGCGCAGCGGCGACCACCTGCTCACGAGGGAAACCATCTCGGTGTTCGACGCCCTCTTCGGCACGGAGCGGCGCATCGAGAACGCCTACGGCCAGCCGGTCGCGCTGCCGATCCCGCCGGGCACGCAGCCGGGCGAGCGGCTCCGCCTGTCCGGGCAGGGCGTTGCGACGGATGCGCACACCGGCGACCTCTTCGTCGACATCGCCGTGACGATCCCCCGCGACCTCACCGACGAACAGCACGAGCGGCTCCGCGCCGCGGCGGAGGAAGCTGGATTGCTGTAATGCTTACGGATTCAGCGCACGTGACAGCGCGAGGTGGAACAGGTCGGCCTCCCCTTGGACCTGTACGAACAGGCTCCGCGCTCCCTTTTTCATGACCCGCACGCCGTTCTGATAGCACTCGGCGCCGAGCAGGGCCGAGTGCTTTAGCTCGATCGGTTTGAGCCGCCCGCCCGCCAGCACGAGACGCCGGTTCGTGACGTACACGGAGCCCGTGTCGAGGCGGCGGAGCGCTTCTTTCGGGACCGAGATGTGGGCGACGCGGTGCGCGTGGAAATCCTTTCGAAAGCTGGACCGGCTCACGCGAAGCCGCGAGTAGTTCAGATCGAACCACGTCGCACCGCCACCGTAATGCCCGATTTCGCCGGTCTGCATCCGCAACGGAAGCTCCACGGCCGGCAGGTCGCCGTGGCGAAGCTGCCAGCGATACGTGGCCCGGTCCATCAACGGCCGCACGTCGCCGGGGATCGCCACGCCGATGCCCGTAGCCAGCGCCTCCAACTCGGCGGCCTCGTCGGCGGAAAGCTCGCCGTCGCACAGAGCGTGGGCGATGCGGCGGAGTAGCTTCGTCCGAGCGGCCTCGTCGAACACGGCTCCGACGTGGTCCGCATCGAGGCCGAGCGTGTGCTGCATCGTGAAGAGCAGGAGCCGTTCCTCCACGCTGAGGCAATCGTCGGTGAGCACATCCGAGACAGTCGCACCGTACGCCTTCCGGTGGACGCCGTCGAGGTCTTTCGCTTCGAGGGCAAGCGTGCGGGCGAGGTGGGCGAGCCGGTCCCGCTCCTCCGCCGTCAGCGCGCCGTCGGCGAGGCAGTGCGTGAGGTAGCGGGCGTAGAGCGCGCGGCGCTCGTCGGCGAAGGCGCGCGTGAGGTCGACGCCGTGGGCCCGCCCGATCCGCTCCCGGCTTTCCGGGCCGAACTCGCGCGGGTGCTCCGCCGCCGCAATCAGGTTGTGGAGCTCGACGTACGCGTTCCGCTCCGGCTCCGCCCCCGTCATCCGATCGAGGAAGCCGGGCGCTTCGTAGTCGAGCAACTCGAACGGGTCCATCGGCGGGGGTAAAAAAAGGGGACGAGCCGCCGAAGCTACTCGTCCCCTCCGTACGGAGTCAACGCAGAGCGCGGCGTTACGCGCTCGCCTCGGCCTTCTGCTGCATCAGCGCGCGCTTTCGGGCGTGCGGGTCGAGGTGGCGCTTGCGTAGGCGGAACGACGCCGGCGTGATCTCGATGAGCTCGTCCTCACGGATGAACTCGATCGCCTCCTCCAGCGACATCCGGCGCGGCGGCGTGAGCTTCTCGAAGTTGTCGGCGCTCGACGCCCGGTGGTTCGTGAGCTTCTTCTCCTTCGTGATGTTCGCCTCGAGGTCCTGGTCGCGGCTGTTCTCGCCGATGATCATCCCGTCGTAGACGTCGTCCTGCGGCCCGACGAACAGCTCGCCGCGCTCCTGCAGGTTGACGATCGAGTACGGCGTCACCTTCCCGGCGCGGTCGGCGACGAGGGCGCCCGTCGCGCGATGGCTGATGGGGCCGGCCCACGGCTTGTACGCGAGGAAGAGGTGCGTCAGCAGGCCCGTCCCCTTCGTGTCGGTGAGGAACTCCGTCCGGTAGCCGATGAGGCCGCGGCTCGGGATCTCGAACTCAAGGCGGACGCGGCCCGTGCCGTGGTTCACCATCTTCGTCATCTGCCCCTTCCGCATCCCGAGCTTCTCGATCACCACGCCCATGTACTCCTCAGGAAGGTCGATGATGGCGGTCTCGTACGGCTCGTGCGTCTTGCCGTCGACCTCTTTCGTGATGACTTGGGGCATGCCGACGGCGAACTCGTAGTTCTCGCGGCGCATCTGCTCGATGAGGATCGCCATCTGCAGCTCGCCGCGGCCGAAGACGAGGTACCGGTCGGCGCTCTCGGTCTCTTCGAGGCGCATCGCGAGGTTCGTCTCGACCTCCCGGAAGAGGCGGTCGCGGAGGTTGCGGCTCGTGACGTACTTCCCCTCGCGCCCGGCGAACGGCGAGTCGTTGATGCGGAACTCCATCGAGAGCGTCGGCTCGTCGACGTGGAGCGGCTTGAGCGGCTTCGGGTTCTCGGCGTCGGTGATGCTCTCGCCGAGTCCGATCCCGGTCATCCCGGCGACCTGCACGATGTCGCCCGGCCCGACCTCTTTCGCCTCGACGCGGTCGAGCCCTTCGCTGACGAAGAGCGCCGTGACCTGGGCGCGGTCCTTCGAGCCGTCGCGGTGGCAGAGCGTGACGGGCTGCTTCTCGCGGAGCGTCCCCTGCACCACGCGGCCACGGGCGATCGGCCCGAGGTAGGTGTCGGGCTTGACGTCGGTGACGAGGACCTGCAGCGAGCCCTCGGGATCACCGACCGGCGCCGGCACCGTGTCGACAATAGCTTTGACGAGCGGCTGGAGGTCGGTGAGCGGCTCGCCGAGCGCCGTCGTGCACTGCCCATCGCGAGCGACAGCGTAGAGCACGGGGAAGTCGATCTGCTCGTCGTTCGCGTCGAGGTCGATGAAGAGGTCGTAGACCTCGTTCAGCACCTCCTCGGGGCGCGCGTCCTGCCGGTCGATCTTGTTGATGACGACGATCGCGGGGAGCCCGAGCTCGAGCGCCTTCGAGAGCACGAAGCGCGTCTGCGGGAGCGGCCCCTCGGCGGCGTCGACGAGCAGCATGATGCCGTCGACCATGCGGAGCGTCCGCTCCACCTCGCCGCCGAAGTCGGCGTGGCCCGGGGTGTCGACGATGTTGATCTTGATGCCGGTGCCGTCGGGCGTGACGTGGCGGATGGCGGTGTTCTTCGCCATGATCGTGATGCCCTTCTCGCGCTCGAGGTCCATCGAGTCCATGACGCGCTCGTTGACGTCCTGGTTGTCGCGGAAGGTGCCGCCCTGCCAGAGGAGCGCGTCGACGAGCGTGGTCTTGCCGTGGTCGACGTGGGCGACGATGGCGATGTTGCGGAGGTTCTGCTGCTGCATGGGACTGCCGTTGGCCGGGTACAAAAGAGCGGGCGACCCGGTGTCGTGGGGCCGCCCGCGTAGTAGGCCGAAGTATACAGGGCCGCCGCGCTCAGGCTCCGCTTCCCCCGCGAAGATCACGCGGAATCCTGCGGCCGAACCGGCCGTCTAAGCACAGCTTTGCTCCCCTCTCTCCTCCTCATCCGCTCATGACTCTCCTCGGCTTCCTGCTCCTCTTGCTCATCGCTGCGGTTTGCGGGGCCGCCGGCCAGGCCCTCGCAGGCTACTCGCTCGGCGGTTGCCTCGTGTCCATCGTCATCGGCCTCGTCGGGGCCTACGTCGGGACGTGGCTGGCCGGCCAGTTCGGGCTCCCGACGTTCCTCGTCCTCGACGTCGGCGGCGAGGCGTTCCCGGTGGTGTGGGCCGTGCTCGGCTCGGCGCTGCTCGCCTTCGGCTTCGGTCTCCTCCGCCGGGCGTCGGCGCGCGTCTAGCTCAGCGCTCGCCCCGTATCCACGCCGCCGTTTCGCGGACGAGCGCGGCGTCGACGAACCCCTGCCGTTCGTACTCGGCCGGCGTGCTCAGCCCTTCGCCCGCGAAGAGGAGGTGGTTCAGCGTGGGATACCGGCGCAGCGTCGCGCCCGGCGCATCGGCGAGCGCGCCCTGCCACACGGCGAAGTCGGCGTCGGGCACGTTGTAATCGCGCCCGGCGTGGACGACGAGGACGGGCACGCCGAGCGCGGCGGCGATTGGCGCGGGCGGGTGCACGGCGAGGTCGAGCCAGTAGGCGGGCGGGGCGTGGAAGATCGGGTCCGCGCGGCTCGTGTCGGCGGGCGTGAGGGCCCGGATGCGGGCGATGTCGTCACGGATCGGAGCGCGGCGGCTGGCTCCCTCGGGTGCGACGTCGTCGAGGTGGGCGAGCTGGTCTTCGAGGATCACGTCGAGCGGGCGGGCGCCCCCGGCGAGCACGGCGATGCCCGCGACCGGCGTCCCGCGTTGGGCGGCGCGCTGTGCGATGCGCGGCGCGAGCGTGCCGCCGAGGCTGTGCCCGACGACGAACAGCCGCGCCGGATCGATGCCCGGATGCCGCCGCAGCACGTCGAGCGCGGCGAGCGCGTCGTCGATGCTCTCCTCGGCGACGGTATACGTCGTGTCCGCGAAGGACGCGGGATACACCGTCGTCCGCTTATCGAAGCGGAGCGTGGAGACGCCCTCGCTCGCGAAGCCTACGGCGAGGTCACGGAGCGGCTTGTTCGGCCCCTGCGTCCCATCACGGTCGCTCGGCCCGGAGCCGTGGACCAGCACGACACCCGGCACCGGCCCATCGGCATCCGGCACGAGGAGGGTCGCGCCGAGCGGCAGCCCAACGCCCGCATCGACCGTCGCACCTTCCGTACGGTACCGCGACGAGTCCGCGTACGGCGGCCATGTCGGCGGCGCGGGCGGCGGCGGCGTTGGACGGACGAACAGCCCCGCGACGCGCCCTTCCGCGTCGAACGACACGAGCACGTCCGCCGTCGCCCGCTCGAACCGTTGCGTCACGACGACCGTCGTGATGGGCGGCTGTGCTTCGACGCGCGTCCCCACTCGCTCCCTTGGCGCGCCGAGCTGGGCGTGCAGCGACGGCGCGAGCCCGGCGAGTTGCTCGGGCGAGAGCGCTGCCTGCATCTGCTCGTTGAAGTCCGCCGCGACCGTCTCGGTATTCCCGGCGATGAGCGCATCTACGAGCGCTTCTGCCCGCGCGACGAGCGCGGCGTCGGCCGACGGCGTTTGCGCCTGCACGGGCACGACGAGGAGCAGCAAGGCGAGGACAGGAATCTGGCGACGCATGGCGTGAAAAAGGGGGTTAGATGTTCGATGTGTTCGTACGCGGCGATGCCAAAGTTATGCGGCCGAGCCGGCTCCGCCGCCCTCGTCGTGGAGATCGTCGGTGAGGCTGTCGAGCGGGGTGTCGTGGACCTCCTGAATAGCACAAACGGCACGCCGTCGCCACCTGCCGCAGCAGCCGAGCGTAAGGCATTCATCGGGCTGTCGACCTTACTCCTCCCGTCCAAAGAAGCTCTCCCGGGCTCTCGTCTCCAGCATCTCGATGACGGCATCGCGGTCGGAGCGAATAGCCGCCGCTTGTTCTGCCGCCCCCGTCGCCTGCGTGTGTGCATTGCCCCAGACGACGAGGTCCACCAAGATGGGAATCAGCGCGATGCCCCGCTCCGTCGGTACGTAGATCCTCCGACGCCCGTCCTCTGGGTCCCGGTGGCGTTCGAGGACGCACGCCGCTACCAGCCGGTCCAGTCGGTCGGCGAGGATGTTCGTGGCGATGCCCTCGTCCGAGCCGATCTCTGAGAACGAGCGGCGGTGGCCCAGCAGGATGTCCCTCAGCACGACGAGGGTCCACCGGTCGCCGAGCACATCGAGCGAGGCGGCAATGGGACAGTCAGATCGGAGTTCGTCGGGCATGCGAAGAATATAGGTTGCATATCACAAGTGGACAATCTATCTTCGTCATGACGTCGCTTGCACAATGCAACCTAAACAGACCCCTTGCAGACACCTCCCTATGAACCCACAAGGCAAGCGCGTCGTCGTCACGGGCGGCAGTTCCGGAATCGGGCTCGCTCTGGCCCACGCCTTCGCTGAAACCGGCGGCCACGTGGTCATCACCGGGCGCTCGGAAGCCCGGTTGATCGAAGCGGCGGCCTCGCACGCGAATCTCACCGGGATGGTGTGCGACGTCACGCGGGACGACCAGGTCGTGGCGCTTCGAGAGCACATGAACGCGGGTGGCGGGACGGACATCCTCGTCAACAACGCAGGCGTCATGCACGCCTTCGATGTGACCAGCGATTTCCCGCTGGAAACCCAGCTGCAGGAGATCGACATCGACGTGGCCGGACCGGTTCGCCTCGTACATCACTTCCTGCCGGGGATGCTCCAGCGGGAGGCGATGATCGTCAACGTCAGTTCGGGGCTGGCCTACATCCCCTACGCCGCGGCGCCCGTGTACAGCGCCAGCAAAGCCTTTCTCCACGCGTACACGCAGAGCCTCCGCGCCCAGCTCGCGGGCAGCTCCGTTCGGGTCGTCGAACTGCTGCCGCCCGTAGTGGACACGCCGCTGGCGGACGGGCTCGACCCCTCGTTCGCCCGGATGCCGCCGGAAAAACTCGCCGCCACCTTTCTGCGCGAGGTCCGGCGCGGCCAGGACGAGATCACACCCGGACAGTCGCGTCAGCTCAAGTGGATGAGCCGTCTCGCTCCGTCCTTCATGTTCGGCCAACTCAACAAGTCCCCTCGCGGGTAGCCTTATGAACAACTTCGTCATCCTCAACATCCAGGCTCTGATGGGGCTGACCGCGTACTTCCTCGTCTACTGGAATTTCCTGCGCCCCTGGTTCCAGACCCAGCCGTTCGAGCGGGCCGTGCTGCCCCTCATGGTGGTGAACATCTTCCGGTTTATGGGTCTGACGTTTCTCGTGACCGGCCAACTCGACTCCTCCCTGTCTCGGGATGCCTTGGAGCTCATCGCGTACGGCGACTTCGCAGCGTCGATCTGCGCGCTTCTGGCCGCGATCGCACTCACGACCGGCTCGCGCCTCGCGACCCCGCTCGTGGTTCTGTACAGCGTCGTCGGCATCGCTGACTTGATGATGGTCTTCCCGACGGCGCTGGGGGCGGGCGTGTTCGAGGTGTCGATGGGCGCGATGTGGTTCACGGTCGGACTCTTCGCGCCGGTCATTCTCCTCAGCCACATCTACGTCGCGTACCGGCTGGTCCTCCACCTCCAGGGACGAACCCCAGCCGTACCGGCAGAGGCTCTCCTGTCCTGACCTCCCCACGCGCTCTACGCGCCGGCCGAGCGCGACCTACGCCTCCCCGCGATCCCGTGGACCGCTCTCCGCCGCTACGCCATGAGCCCCTCCGTGACGAACCCATTCCGCCATCCGTCGAAGCGCGTCCGTATCGGCGTGTGGGCCAACCTCATCGCGGCGCTCATGCTCTTCGGCATCGCCGCGTTTTGGCTCGCCAGCCCCACGGCGGCCAGTGCGGGTGCCTTCGGCATCGCGCCCGACAGCGAGGCGGCCGTCGCGTACGCGCAGTTGACGGCGATTTTCAAGGCCATCGGCGACATCATCGCCCCACTGTTCGCCCTCGTCGCCTTGCTGTACCGGCAGTGGCACCTCGCGGGCGTGCTCAACCTCCTGACGCTCGTCCTGATCCCCGCCGTCGACATGGTCGTGTGGGGGCTGTTCGCGGGGCCGGGGCACATCCTGATGCACGCGCCCTTCGCCCTCCCCATTGCAGTCGGGGCCTACTGCCTGTACGGGCAGCCGGCAGACGCCGCACCTCGCCCTGCCTCGTCATGACTCGACTCTCGCGCGTCCTCGTCATCGGGTTCTGCGTCCTCTACGGGCTCATCGCGTTCGCGACGGGCGGCCTCGTCATGTTCGGCGATGCCGAGGCGTGGGCCGATCCGATGACCGACAACACCTTCCGGTTCCTCGCCGCGATCTGGGTGGGGGTAGGCGTCGGGTTCTTCACCTGCGCGTGGCGCTACCGGACGGAGACCACGCTGTTCCGGGTGCTGATGGTGGCCCTGTTCATCGGCGGCATCGGCCGATCGATCGGGCTGCTGTACTACCCTGCCACGCCAGAGTTGATCGTGCTGATCGCTCTCGAACTCATCCCCCCGTTGTTCCTCGTCCCGATGCAGACGGCGCTGGCGCGAGGAGCCGGAGCACGTTCTTGACCGGAGGCCCGTCCCTCTTCCCCCATCCAACGCTTCATACGCTGTGATACACTCTATGAATCGAATCGACTGGAAGACGATCATGGCCGCTGTCGGCGTCGCCGGGACCGCGGCCTTCGTCGGCAACATGCTCACGATCGGCCTGGGCTTCGGTGGCTACTGGCAGAGCCTGGACCCGACCGTGTTCATGGCCTGGTTCGCGGAGAACTTCTTCCGCTTCCTCATCCCGACCGTAATGAGCGTATTGCCGTTCTCCCTCGTCGGGCTCGGCGCGTCGGTCTGGCTCGCACGAAAGGACCGATCCACGCAGCGCTATTGGACGGGGGCCCTCGCCTGCGTCGTCGTCGCGTGCCTCATCACCGCCGTGTATCACCTCCCGACGAACTTCGCGTTCGCGTCGCAGACGATGAGTCCGGCCGAGACGAGCGCGACGCTCTCGACGTGGCTGCTGATGCATTGGGTGCGTGTGGCGTTCGCCCTCGTGGGGACGGGGCTGAGCCTGGAGGCCTTCCGACGCGGGGCCGCTAGAGCGCAGATCATGTTGATGTAAGCGAGTAGCCACAGTGCCTGATCCACGCCCCCACCTCCTCCACGCTCACCGCTTCCAGCGCCTCGGCCACCGCCGCGCGCAGGGCCTCCCGCGTACGGGCTCCGACGGCCCGC
>JBDUXZ010000004.1 GCA_039944855.1 Rhodothermales bacterium
GCAGAACCCCCATAACAAGGTGGTTTGTCAAGAGGCACGGTTCGATTTCACAAAGGCGTACGGGGTCCGGCGTCGTACGAAGGCACGACGCGGCTCCAAGAGCGCAGCGCCACCTTCCTAGATCTCTCAGGTCTCCGCCAGCGCCCACGTCGCTACGACGCACAGAGCGTGGCGGGCCAGACCCCCATTCGGGCTCGCACGGCCGCTACGGCCGCAGATGCAGTTCAGAGATGATTCCGCATCGGCCCAGATCTGCTTCGGTGGCACACTTACTCCCTTCCCATTCCCGCTGCAGGCAGTCAGGGATGATCGCTCGTCCCTCGATGATCGCTCATCCCGCCGCTGTCAGTTCTGCTGGCCGGGCTTGGGAGTAAGGGCCACTGCTCTTGCTTGACGCGGTTTAAGACCGCGCCTTTGAACTTGCCATTGAAGTCCTCTCGCTTCCGGAGGACGTGGTAGACGATCCGGGCGATCTCCTTCGCCACGAGCGCACGGGCAATCGCCTCCGGCTTCCTTCGACGCTTCCGCCGGTACCAGTCCCGGATCTCGGGGTAGTGCTGGATGGCACGGACAGTGGCGTGGCTGAAAGCCAGCTTCAGATACCGGTTCCCCTCTCGTGATCGCTTGTGTTTCGTGCGGTCGGCGGAGTTGTCTGCGCCGGGGACGAGGCGGCAGTAGCTGAAAAAGGCGCGATCCGAAGGGAAACGGGCGATGTCGTCGATCTCGAGCTTCAACGTGAACGCGTTGACCTTCCCGATGCCGGGGATCCGCAAGAGCCGCTGAACGTCGGCGTCCGGGACGAGGTGTGGGTGGAGCGCTCGCTCCAGCTCCTTCACCTGAGCCGCCAGGAGCTCGGCCTGCTCCAGATGACACCGCGCTTGGAGCTGCATCAGCTCCGGGAGGTCGGCTACATCACGGACGTTCACCTTCTCGAGCAAGCGGGCGACGGAGTTCAACGCCCCCGTTCGCCGCTCGACCAGGCGGAGCCGGGTACGCAGGACGTCGCGCAGGGGGCGGAGCTCGTCGCTGATCACGTGGGCCTCCGGAAGTAGATTCACCCGTAGGAGCTGGGCCAACTTACGCGCATCGTTGGCGTCGGTCTTCACCTTCGCCCCCGTAATGGCCTTGACCTCCTTCGCGTGGGCGAGGCGGAAGTCGATGTCGAGCGACGCGAGGGTGTCCTTGACCCAATACCAGCCCGTCGTGGCCTCGGCGACGGCACGATGCTCGTGAGCAGGTAGGTCGGCGAAGTAGAGGGCGAGGGAGTCGGCGCGGGCGGGGAGCTTCTCACGGGCGACCTCCTGGCCGGTGGCGTCGACGGTGAGGGCGAAGACGGAGCGCTTGTGGAGGTCGAGGCCGGTGTAGAGTGTCGTGGCAGACATGGCAGCGGGCGGCTGATGAGAGGGACCTATCCATGAGGCGCTGTACCTTGTTGGAAAGATCCCGC
>JBDUXZ010000006.1 GCA_039944855.1 Rhodothermales bacterium
TGCCGGCGAAGCACTCGGCCTCGGGCTGGGTCGTCTCGACGACGGTGTTCGAGGCGTCGGTGGGGTCCTCGGCGAGCATCGACATCGCCCCGCCGAAGGGGGTGATCTCGTAGTCGATGTCCTCCTCGAACGTGATCGGCAGCGAAATGCCACCACCACCCTGCGCTTCGACGTCACCTTCTTCAATAGCGAGGAGCTGGTAGCCCACAGCCGGGTCGGCCGAGCTGAACTGGCCAACAACGCCTTCGAAGGTGAACGCGCCGTCCGGGATCGGAAGGCCGTCCACATCGGAGTCGTTGGCACCCACGACGCGGAGGATGGTGAGCCCCGTTTCGTCGGACGCGTCGTAGTTCGTCGAGGCCGCGAAGACGCCCATGGACGGCGTCGTGAGGTCGTCGATTTCGACGAGCTCGGCTTCGTAGTTCTCCCCGTTATTGAGGAGATCGAGGACCGAGATCATCTGCGGCTCGACTTCCTCGCCTTGCCCGAGAATCTCGAAGCTCGCGAGGTCCCCCCCGTTGATCTGGAGGAGCGAGTTGAACTGCGAGAGCGTGCCGGTCACCCGGATGTTGGTGCCTTCCGTGATCGTACCAGCGGCGACGGCGTCGAAGAACGCGCCGGTCGTCTGGCGGATCGTGAGGCCGGCCGTGTCATCCTGGAAGTAGGAGAACGCGCCCTTGGCCCGGCTGACTGTGCCGTTGACCGTCACCATCGCGCCCGAGCCGGCGGCCCGTGCTTCAGCGATGGTCATATCCTCGACCATCTCTACGGTCACATCGACGTTGTCGAGGAGGAAGTCGTCTCCGTCGTCGTTGATGTGGCCGAAGGCGATGTAGACCGACTCGCCGGCGAAGGCGGAGAGGTCGATCTCGAACGTCGCCGCTCCATCGGTGGCCGTCGGGAAGTCGTCCTCGTTGTAGGTCTCGAGGACGGTGTAGTTCTCGATGCCGGTCTGAGCCGTGGTCGAGATCAGCACCTGGAAGGTGGATCCGAAATCGGCGAAGCCGAAGGTCTCGGCGGCGTCGAAGGAGAGCGTGGTGCCCATCTCGACGTCGAACTGCGGCGTGGCGAGGTAGTCCTCGGCGGGGTCGCCGCCATCGTCCACGTTCTGGAACTGGCTGCGGGCGACGTTGCCGAGGGTCGAGTTGTTGAAGACCGCCCACTGCCGGTCGCCGATGCCGTTGTCGAAGCGGGCCCAACCCTCGGGGATCTCGCCGATGGCGGTGTCCTCGAAGTCCTCGGGGAAGATGTCCCCGCCGCTGCCGCCACCTACTTCGATGGCTGCAGAGATGAAGACGACGTCTTCATCCGCGTCGTTCGTGCTGAGCACGAGGATGTCGGAGTAGCTGCCGTCCGAGAGCGGCGGCTCGCCACCGAAGTTGTCGCCGGAGGCATCGACCGTCACCATCACGTCCTGGGACATGCCGGGCGCGATGACGCCGCTCGACGGCTCGACGCCGGTGATGAACTGGCTCGACTGCGTGAAGAGGACGGCGAGGCCGTTGACCGCGTACGCTTCGTTACGCGAGATCTGGAGGCCGTCGGTGCCGTCCGCATTCTCGATGCCGATCGAGGCCGAGAGCGTCGTGGACTGCAGGTCCTCGTACTGGTACTTGATGTTGCCGTTGGGGTAGAGCAGCACCTGGAAGGTGTTGAGCTGCCCGTTGTTGCCGAACTTCTCGACCTGGTCGAACTGCACGACGAAGACCTGTTCGTCGTCCGCACCCACGGCCTCGTAGAAGATCTGGCCGCCGTCGGTCATATCCGTGTTGGCACGGAGGTCGAAGTCGTCCCACAGCGGGGCGATGATGCCGCCGTTGGGGAGGCCGACATCCGGCATCACGTCGTTCGTGAAGCCACAGCCGGGGGGCGCTTTCGTGTCGTTGAAGTTGAGGTGGCCGTTGGTGTTGATGTACACCTGGTCGTAGCCGGCCCCGTAGAACTCGAACGTGAAGGGGAGATCGACGAGGGCGTAGCCTTCGTCGCCGCCGGCGGCGATGCCGCAGCCGAGGGCCTCGACCGTGGCTTCATCGACCAGCGTGCCGGTGTCCGAGATGTCAATGAAGTCGTAAGCAGGGCCACCTTCTTCATCGGAGTCGATCGCGACGTAGCCGAAGGCGTCCGGCCCGGCAACGCGGTACTGCGCCATCGTGCTCTGGTCGCGGCCGTAGACGCGGGGCTCGACGCCCTTCGCCTGCTCGGAGCTAACCTCGAAGCGACGGCTGTTGACGTTGACGCCGCGGCTTAGGAGCTCCTGGATCCGCCGCTGGACAGCGAACGCGGGGAAGGAGAAGATGAGGTCCGCCGTGCCTTCGTTGGAGATCGTCAGCGTCTCGGTGTCGCTCCCGCCGGAGGGCACGTCGAACATCAGCGAACTCGGGCTCAGGGCGAGCTCGGGCTCAAGGACGACGCCTGCGCTCGTGCCGGAGAGCACGAAGTTGTAGTCGAAGCCAGCAGTGACGATCGTGTTGAGCGCGTTCCAGCCGGGTGCGGGGAAGCCGAAGCCACCGCCGGGGTTGATGGCTGTGGCGCTCTCGCCGGCACCGCCTTCGGCGTCGGCATTGTCGTTGCGGAACCAGTTCCACCGGCGGATATCGACCGGGTCACCGTCGTCGGCGGTCGTGTCGAAGTTGAGGCTGCCTGCGCACTGGACGGAGAGCCAGTAGCTCCCGGACTCGAGCGTCGTCGCAGGGACGCTGAAGGTGAGGGCGCCGAGGTCATCCGAGGCCGGGGCAACGTCTTCGTAGAGGAAGAGCGGGGTGCCCGGCTCGGCGTCGCCCGGGCTCCAGAAGCCGATGTCGGCGGTGAGGCACTGGGGTGCGCCCGCGGGGTTCGGGTTCGGGCTCAGGCTGTAGAACCCGTCCGCGAAGACCTGCAGGACCGTCCACGTGACACCCTCAGGCACGACGAAGTCGTCGGCGTTGTTGATGTCGAAGGCGGGCGTGTCGACGTTCACCTGCGAGACGAGCCCGCTGGTAAGGTCATCGCTCTGGTCGAATAGGATTTCGAGCTCGCCGCGGAAAGCTGGGGTCGCGGAGGGCGTTGGTCCCGTCGCTGTAAATGACTGCGCGGTAGCGGTCGTCAGCCAGCCGGTGCCGGCCAGGACGAACGCTAGCGCGAGCACGTAGCGTAGGTAAGTAACAGGTCTCATGAGAGCCTCTGAAGCGGTTGGTGAAGGGATGGTAGAGGTCGAGCGGGAGTCCGTACTGCTGGGAAGAGCCAGCACGGGTGGGTGCTCGTGACGCGAAGCACCCCGTTGGCGTAGCGGGAGAGCGAGGCGGTGATGTAGCCGGTGACGCGGCGTGACGCCTGCACTCTCGATCCCCATATGTGTCTGGACGGCGAAATGATGAGGTCCTGTGTTGGGCTGTGTGTGATCAGCGGTCCGTCCAGTGAGGGGACCTAGATTTACGCAAACGCGATGAAAATTGCAACCTCCGCGTGTCGAAAGTTCGTCGCTCCGGCTCCGGGGCACCTCTTGTGTTACATCCATATGGGCACAGCGCACCGGCGCGCCCGAGCAGCGGCGTAAACGCAGCGGCGCCCTCCCCCGCGAAGGGGGAGGGCGCCGCCGGCTCCACGGCCGAGGCCGCGGGAGCCTAGCCCTCGCGGGCTGCCTACCGAGGCGCTAGCGCACGAGCGACACCTTCATCGTCTTCGCGTAGCTCCCCGCCTGGATCCGGTAGAGGTACACCCCGGAGGCGAGCGAGCGCGCGTCCCACTGCGCCTCGTAGCGCCCGGCCGCCTGCTCGGCGTCCACCAGCGTCG
>JBDUXZ010000007.1 GCA_039944855.1 Rhodothermales bacterium
AACCACGACTACCAATACGAGATGGGGGAGGTGCTCGAAGCCCTGTCGCGTCGGCTTGTCGAGGCGATTGCGGAGTGGATCGGTGGCGTGCCTATACCAAACCCCGGCCATCTCCCTCTCCTCTTGAGGGTAGAACCCGACGCTAGATTCATCTCTTTTAATTACACGAGCACGCTTGAAAAACTTTACGGCGTCGACCCGCGCCGTGTGCTCTACATCCATGGATCGAGCGAATCGGGTGGGGGGCCTATCGTACTGGGACACGGCTGGAAGCAGGAATCCGTCGGGCATTCTGACGAATGGGATGAGGAACTCCGGGAGCGGGACCCGAGGGTGCAAGAGGGTGAACAAATCATCCAACGGTACTTCCAAGACACGCTCAAGCCGACGGCGGCCATCATCGAGCAAAACCAGGCTTTTTTCGATTCACTCGCAGGTGTGGGAGAGGTTTACGTCTTAGGCCATGCTCTCTCGCCGGTCGACCTCCCATACTTCAAATCGATCGTAGACGCGACCCGCGGAGCTCCGCCCCGCTGGCTCGTCTCCTACCACTCACCCAGCGAAAAGGAGAGCCACACCGAGGCTCTCCGATCCATCGGAGTCGAGGGAGATCGACTTGACCTTCATCCGATCCGAAAGTTCATCCGTACCTCGTGTGCAGACGGGGTTATCGAAGGTGACCTGAGCACACTCTGGAACGGCTGAGGTGCGGCGATGGGCGAGCGGAAGCGCAACCGCTTGCAATGGGAGGGTGTCTTCTCCGGTCAGAGTCCGAGATCACCCGTGGGGTTCTCGTCGAAGAGCGGCCCCTCGCGGATGTACTCGCGGAGGACGCGCTCGCTCTTGTGCCGCGTATGCCGCATGAGGGCCCGCTCGTGTGCGCCCGCCTTCGCCGCCTGCGTCTCGATCAGCCCCGCCCTAGCCTCAGCCTTGCGAATGTCGCCCGTTATTGCGTGACATCACGCGAGCTCTAGCAGCACCTCGGGGTGCGCCGCCGCCACCTTCAGCAGCGTCACCGCCGCCGGGTCCGGCCGCCGCCGCCCCTGCTCCCAGTTCTGCAGCGTCCCCACCGGCACGCCGAGCGCCGCCGCGAACGCCGCCTGCGTCATCCCCTGCGCCTCCCGGATCTCTCGGGCGTCGGGCACGCCGTGAGCACGGACCGCCTCGCGGTCCACGCTGAGCTCGCCGCGCGCGTGGCGTCCCGCCTCCCGCACGCTCTCTTGGAGGTCGTCGAACAGCTGGTCATCCATGATCGGGGGGGCTGTGGTTCGAAGGGGTACGTTGTGTATAGGCTAGGCCCGTCGAGGGGCCGCCACCGGCCCCTCACACTCCGGCCGCAACGCGTCGTCGACGAGCCGCGCGAGCCGCTTCCGCTGCTCGGGCGTGAGGTCCTCGCGCTCGGCTTTCTCGTAGATCATAAGGAGGTACACGATGCCGCGCCGGGCGCAGTCGTAGGTGATGACGCGGAGGCCGCCGCGCTTCCCGCGCCCCGACGCCCCCCACCGCGCCTTGTGCACGTCGGGCACCCCGGGGATGGAGTCGATCCGCGTCGTCCGCTCGTACAGCGCGTTCTGCATCTCGCGGTACCCCTCGGCATCGAGGGCCCGTTTGTCGTAGAGCGCCCGGAGCCGCTTTGAGAACGTCGGCGTCTCGACGAAGAGCACGCCGCTGAGAGAATCCAGCGCGGAGGGATCATCGTCGGGCTGGGACGCGGAGGGCACGAGGGGGCAGGCACGGGTGAGGACGAGCACAGGCAGTATCGGTCCGCCAGTGGCGGAATTAAGTTCAATGTACGCCACTGGCGGACTTCGGATCCACCCTTCTTCTCAAAAAAGGGGAGCCTCCCAACGCCACCTCAAAATCCCCTCTCACCAACCCCAAGGCATCAGCGCGTCCCGCCTCCCGCACCCCCCTCCTAGGTCAGAACGTCTGGTCTTCCATGATCGTGGTAAAGGGGGAGGGGGCGCTCTTTTATGAGCTACGCCCGTCGAGGAGCGGCCACCGGCCCCTCACCCTCCGGCCGCAACGCGTCGTCGACGAGCCACGCAAGCCGCTCCCGTTGCTCGGGCGCGGGGCCTTCGCGCCCGGCGTCAAATCCCCTTCCCGAACAGCGCGTAGCGGCGGTCGCGGTCGGAGACGTGTGACGTGAAGCGGGTAGAGTAGTTGTCCCGGTGCATGAGGCAGATCATGCCGTCCTGGTAGACGTCCAGGCTGCGTTGGGCGGCCTCTGCGGAGAGCGCGCTCATCAGGCCTCCGTTCCGAAGGTCACCCCGGACGGCGGCGGTCTTGGCCAAGAAGCAGGGCCGCGCGAGCTCGGGGAAGTGGCGCTCGAAGCGGAGATCCGAGGCCGAGACGCGCGCCGGATTGCCCTGGCGGAGGAGGGGGCCGTAGTCGGGGAAGCAGATCAGGAATCCGGCCACGCGGCCCCGAGCGTCGAGCCCGATGACGGACGTGCGCGGGCAGAGCCGGCGGGCGACGCCCTCGCCGTAGGAGCGGCGGAAGTCGCGTTCGGAGAGGGGGAGGTAGGCCACGTTGTGGCTGAAGGCCTCATCGACGAACCCGTACAGCTCGTCGAGCCGTTCCATCCAGAGCCCCCCGGTGAGCGCCTCGATGCGGACCCCATTCGGAGGACGCGACAGGTAGTGGGCTTTGGAGCGCAGCAGCTCCCCGATGAGCGCCCGGTACCCCTTCGTCGTGGCGTGCGAGGTGTACTCGGCGGCGACCGCAAAGCCGAGCTCGTGGAGGATCTGCGGGTACCACGCCGGGTGGTAGGGCTCGCCTGGGAAGGGGGGCTCGTCGAACCCGCCCAGCCGCAGGCGGTAATCCCGGTGCGTCGTGAAGTTCACGGGGCCGTAGAGGCGTCGTGCGCCCTGCCCGGCCGCCCACGCCTCGACCCGCTGGAAGAGCTCCCGATTCGGTTCTAGCCCGTTCACCGTTTCCCAGAAGCCGAAGAATGCGGCGGGCTCGCCTTCCATGCGGAGGCGGGGGTCGAAGAACCCGGCCACCCTCGCCGCCCCTTCGCGGACGAGGAGCGTCGCGCGCCCCTCGGCGAAGTAGCCGTGCTCCTCGCTGAAAAGCCAATCCAGAGCAGCCGGGTCTTCGGGGATCCAGAGGGGATCGTCCTGGTAGATCTGGTGCGGAAGCCGCTTGAACGCCTCCGGTACGGGCTCGCCAATCACCCAGCTCATGCTCCGCCCTCGCATTCGGCGACGTCCGCCGTAGCCTCCGGCATCTCGACGCGGCCGGAGCCGCCGTCCATGCGCAGGACGTCGCCCGTCCGCACACGCCGTGTCAGGCCGGGGAGGCCGACGATGCAGGGGATGCCCAGCTCGCGGGCGACGACGGCCGAGTGCGAGAGGGCCGACCCGCGCTCGACTAGCAGGCCGGCGGCGAGCGGGAAGAGGGGGGCCCACCCGGGGTCGGTCCGTACGGCGCAGAGGATGCGCCCTGCTACCGGAGTCGCCGCGGACGGATCGAGCACGACGACGGCCTGAGCTTCGACCACGCCGGGGTAACAGCCGGTGCCATCGAGGTGGGGCGCGTGGTCGGGTGCCTGCTCGTAGGGGTAGAGGTAGTCGCTGGCGGCGTACGGCACGCCCCACGTCATGAAGTGATGAGGCATGTCGCTGTCTTCGTACGCCGAGAACTCGGCCTTTCGTAAGCGGCACAGTCCGGCTACGTCGGCCGTCGCCGCTACGCCCTCCACGTACCGCTCGATCTCCTCGACCGTGAGGTACAGGACGTCGCGGGCCTCGTCGAGGGCGCCGAAACCGCGCAGCTGCCGGCCGATCTCGAGGTAGATGCTACGGTACAGGCCGAACATCCGCGTACGCTGCATCCGCGTGCTCTCGCGGTGGCGCACCCCGCGGCGAAAGCCGTCGAGGTCCCGGCGGAACCGCCACAGCCGAACGGGACCCCAAAGCCTACATGCGTGGATCCGCTCTGCCACCTCGCGTTCCGTCCGCTCCCGGAGCGCGCGGGCCTCGCTGCGCAGCGTCGACGCCCGCAGGTCCGGTCGCTCGAGGAGGCCGCGCAGTAGGCTGAAGAGACGGGACGGGTCCTCGCGAGGCGTGACCGTCTCCATCTTCAACTCGCCCGCCGTCCGGTCCCCATACTCCTCGAGGTAGGCCTGGCACGCCTCCCAGATCGACGGCGCCTCCGCCTCGACGGCCCCGGGCAGGCGCTCGTCGGGGAGCGCATCCATGAGGCGGGCGAGAGCCTCCTCGCCGCGGACGGCGTCGCAGAGATCGAGGAGGCGGAGTGTGGGCTCGGTGCTCTCGAGTCCGTCGAGGCCGGAGAGCAACCCGCTCAACACGAGATCGGGCTGGTCGAACCCCGCGCGACGGAGCGCTCTCCGAACGCGCCCGCCCATCATCATCACGAAGAAGTCGTTGAGGATCGGGACGCTCCATCGCTCGAGCATGGTCGCGTGTAGTTTGCGAGCGAGGGCTACGAGTTCTGGGACGGTCCGCGTGTGGAGCGACGCCCGGTCCACGGCCTCGTAGGCCTCACGGAACTCCCGGTGGAAGGCGCCTACCAGCGCGTCCATCCGCCTGAAGCGCCTCAGCAGCCGGCCCAGCAGCACCAGCATCCCCGGGGCGCGTCGGACCTTATCCGAGGTGGAGATGGCCTCGTCCTGTACGAAGTCTACCGGGTCTTGGAGCCCCATCATCCGCTCCATGTCCTCCTTGTTGCGCCCGAAACTCGGCAACAGGAGGAGGCCCCGGTACCAGTTGTTGATGTTGTAATAGACCCGCCCCCGGATCAGGCCCAGCAGGTTGTCCAGCACGGCCTGGTGGGTCGCGATGCGGTCCTCGGGGATCTGCATGGCACGCATGGTCTGCCTGTAGACCGTGGCGTAGGCACGGCGGGCGAACGAGAACGTGAGCGGCGAGGTGACGCCGGAGTAGCTCTCCTGGATGTTCGAGTTGTCCCACACGGTCGGCGCCCCCGCGCCCTCCTGCGGCGGCGGCAGGGCGGTGATGGGACGGGCCTGGACGACCCATAGGCGGCCGTTCTCCCGCGTCCACTCGAGGTCGAGCGGCCTTCGGGCCGCCCTCGCGGCTCGTGCCCCGACGGCTACGATCTCGCGGACCGCCTCGTCCGAGAGCACGCGGTCCGTGCGGGGCGCGTGCTCCAGCCGGACGTACCGCGTGCCCCCCTCGTCGTCGGCCACCGCGGCCTCCTCCTGGTGCCCGACCGTGACCTCGACCGGGCCCGTTCCGTCGAGCCGGGCCACGTACTCGTCGGCGTCGACCCTGCCGGAGACGACGCCCTCGCCGAGGCCTACCGCCGCCGAAACGACGGCGTGCCGGCGGCTGCCGGTCGTCGGGTGAGCGGTGAACAGCACGCCGGAGGTCTCGCCCGTAATCATCGTCTGCACCACGACGGCGACGCCGAGCCGGTCGACCGAGACCCCGTGGCGGAGGCGGTAGGCGACGGCGCGGTCCGAGAGGGCGCTGGCCACGCACTTCGCCAGCGCCTCCACGACCCCGCCAACGCCCCGCACGTAGAGGAACGAGTCGAGCTGGCCCGCGAAGGACGCCTCGACCCCGTCCTCCCCAACGGCGGACGAACGTACGGCGATGTTCGGCTCTGCTCCGCCGTCATTGAGCGACGCCAGCGCCTCAGCGACCGCCTCGCGCAGGGCCAGCGGCGGCTCGATGGCGGCAACACGCGCCCGCAGCGACGCGAGGAGCTCGGGTGGGTACGCGCCTTGGCCGGCCGCCTCGGCGAGGCGACGCCGGATCTCCTCCGCCACGCCGCTCCCGTGGAGCATCCGTTCGGTCTCGGCAACGGGTATGACGAACCACGGCGGCACGGCCACCCCACACCGCATCAGCCACGCGAGCCCCGACGCTTTGCCCCCGAGCTGGTCCGGCCCAGCCCGAGAGGCATCGCGAGGGTAC
Source organism: Rhodothermales bacterium (assembly GCA_039944855.1). Taxonomy (NCBI): domain Bacteria; kingdom Pseudomonadati; phylum Rhodothermota; class Rhodothermia; order Rhodothermales; species Rhodothermales bacterium. Next base: position 5,910 of record JBDUXZ010000007.1, read on the forward strand.
AGGAGCGGAGCGGTCATAGGGGAGCGGGGGGGCGTGACGGGGCGAATATAAACGAGCATGCAGGGGCCGACGGCCCCTGGGAGATCCCGTCATTAAGTTGCGTCGCATAGTAAACCGCCCATGCCTTCCTCCGCGTCCCACAACTTCGTCCGCTTCATCAGGGACGCCGCCTCCCGTCATCCCGAGCGGACGGCTCTCGCGCTGCCGGATATCGGCCGCCTGCGCGGTCCTGAGATCGCGGAGCGCGCCTCGTTCTCGGACCTGTGGAGGCGCATCGAGATCCTCGCCGCCACGTTGCGCCGAAAGCAGGTCGGTCTCGGGGACCGCGTCCTGGTTCTCGTACCGCTTTCGGTGGACCTGTACGCCGCTGTGCTCGCCGCGATGGCCATCGGGGCCGTAGCCGTGCTCGCGCCTGCCGGAAGCGGGCTGAAGCCCTTCCGGAACGCCGTGGCGGCCGCCCGCCCCCAGGGCGTTATCGGCACGCGCGCCACGCTTCGTCTCCGGTGGCTTGTGCCCAGTCTCTGGTCGGCCCGAGCCGTCCGCACAGGCATCCAGCACACAGGGAGCCCCCCGTTGGAACTGGCCGAGGTGGGGTCCGGTGCAGGCGCGCTCTTGACGTTCACGTCCGGGAGCACGGGGCGTCCGAAGGGTGCCGTGCGGACACACGGCACCCTGTCCGCGCAGCACCGCGCCCTCGACGCGTCCCACCCCGTCGCGGACACCGCCGTCGCCCTCACCTGCTTCCCCGTCGTAGCGCTGCACCACCTCTGCTGCGGCACCCCCACCGTACTGCCGGCCGTCGACCTCAAGGACATCTCGTCGGTGCGTCCGGACTGGGTCCTGCGGCAGCTCGCGTCCGAGCGCATCACCGACCTCACAGGCCCGCCCCCGTTCGTCCAGGCGCTCGCCGACCATGCCCTGTCGACCGGGGCTCCAGTCGAGGGTCTCCGGCAGATCGGGATCGGCGGTGGGCCAGTCGGGAGGTCGCTCTTGGAAGCGGCGGCCAAAGCCTTCCCGTCCGCCGTCACCGCCGTGATCTATGGTTCCACTGAGGCCGAGCCCGTGGCCTCCGTCCACGCCTCCGAACTCCTCGCCCTTCCGGCAGAGGAGATCCGGGGATACCCCGCCGGCTTCGATGACCCCGCCGCGCGGGTCATGCTCGTCCGGGTCGAAGACGCGCCGGTCCGTCTCGAGGAGGGGGAGCGCCTCGCGGACCTCGCGGTAGCGGACGGGGAGTGGGGCGAGGTGATCGTGAGCGGGAGCCACGTCGTCGAGCGGTACGTGGGCGCACCGGAGGAGGAGGAGCGGAACAAGATCCGCGACGAGGCGGGGACCGTGTGGCACCGGATGGGCGACGTCGCGTGTAGGGACGAGCGAGGGATGCTCTGGCTAGGGGGGCGGGTCGGCCGCATGATCCCGGGCGCACACGGCCCCATGGCCCCCTTCCCACTCGAGATCGCCATCGAGCGGCAGCCAGACATCTCGCGAGCCGTGCTCCATGTCTGGCGTGGAAACGTCGTGTTGTGGATCGAAGGTACCCCCACCGACGAGGACATAGGGGCGGTGCGCGCCATACTCGCGCACGCCGGACTCCCCGATGTAGAGATGCGTGGGGGCGTCCGCATACCCGTCGACCCGCGGCATCAGTGGAAGGTGGATTACGCTGCGCTGGATCGTATGGCGCAAAAGGGGGGCGGGTAGCGCACGTAAGGCTGCGCGTCACGTCGCAGGGACGCCGCGTCCCGTGGCCCTCTCTCCGAGCCTATCTTAGGCTCGATGGAACCCGCCCTCCAGCCTCTGCTCCCCGAAGAAGCCCAGCCTCGGAGCGAGATCGCCCGCTCCATGCGGTTCGACTCGCTTCGGTACTCGACCGTTTGGGAGGACATCAGCCTCCTCCGCCAGGGGCTGCGTATCCAGCCGGGCGACGACGTTCTGTCGATCACCTCCGCTGGCGACAACGTTCTCGGGATGCTCCTCGAAGGGCCGCGCTCGGTCACGGCCATCGACCTGAACCCCTGCCAGACGGCCGTGCTGAACCTCAAGCTGGCCGCGCTTCAGAGCCTTGGCCACGAGGAGTTCGTCGGGCTTCTCGGCGTGCGGCCTCACCACGACCGCTGGGGCCTATACGCGGCGTGCCGCGAGCACCTGACGCCGGCGGGGCGGGCGTTTTGGGATGAGCAGCGGGAGGCCATCGCGGCCGGCATAGCAAGTAGCGGGCGGCTGGACCGCTACATCGCGGCATGGCACGATGCTGTGCTTCACAGGCACATGGCAGCGGAGGAGGTGGCAGCGGCCTTCGAGGTCGTCGACCTCGAAGAGCAGCGCCGCATCTACCGTGACCACTTCGACAACCGGGCGTTCGAGGAAGGCTTCACGTGGTACTTTGGCGAGGAGATGATGGGGCGCAACGGCCGCGATCCAGCGCAGTTCGCGCACGTAGAGGTAGACGCGGGCGAGCATTTCCTGCGCCGGTTCCGGTACGCGTTCACGAGCCTCCCCCTGAAGGGAAACTTCTACCTGGAGCGGTTCATGACCGGAGGCGTGGCGTCGCTGGAGGGGGCTCACCCCTACCTTCGCCCTGCCCATTACGAACGCCTTCGCGCCCTCTCGGGCCGTGTCCGTACGGTGACGGACGAGCTCGAGACGTTCGTCGACCGGTGCGACCCGGGCGCCTTTTCGAAGGCCAACCTGTCCGACGTCTTCGAGTACGCGTCCCCGGAGAACGCAGCCCACCTGTTCGAGGCCCTCCACCGCGTCATGCGGCCGGGCAGCCGCCTCGCCTACTGGTCCCTCTTGGTCGACCGCTCTCGTCCACCCCACCTGGATGCGCGGTTCGTCTCCCACGCCGCCGAGGCCTACGGTCTCTGGCGTCAAGATCGCTCCTGGTTCTACCGCAGCTTCCACCTAGAGGAGACCCGCGAAGGCGGTGAGGCATGAGTGACCCCCCGGGGCCCCTGATGCGCCGCAGCCGGCTCGGCCTAGGCATCCTCGTTGCCCTCCTCGTCGCAGGCACCCCGTTCGTGCTACGTGCCATCGTCCCGGACAACAGCCTGGACGTCTGGTTCGTCGAAGGCGACCCGGCGCTCGCCGAGTACGAGCGCTTTCAGGAGACCTTCGGCAACGACGAGGTGATCCTGATCGGGTACCGCCCGGGCGGCGACGTGCTCGGCGAGGAGCCGCTCGAGCGCGTGGCGGCGCTTGGCCAGCGCCTGAGGCGCATCGAAGGGGTGGCCGACGTCCACTCCATCGCCGAGGCGGAGGACGTCGTCCGCGACGGGTTCGGGTACAGCGTCGTTCGCCTGCGGGACCACTTCGACTACGACGTCGACGCCATGCGAGAGGTGTTGCTGGACTCCCCGCTCTCCGCCGGCCGCCTCATCAACGCCGACGCTACGATGGCGCTCATCTGGGTCCAGATGGCCGCGCTCGAGAACTTCGAGGACGTGCGCGACGACATCGTCGTGGCGGTCCGAGCGGAGGCGGACGCCGTCCTCGGCGCTTCCCATGCCTACGTCGGCGGTCTTGGCGTCATCTACACGGCCTTGAACCAGGCGACCCAGCGTGACTTCGGCGTCTTCATGGGCGTGTGCTACGTCCTCCTCCTCGCGCTGCTGGGCGCCGTCTTCCGCCGCGCCAGCGTCGCGCTGGTCGCTATGGGCGTCGTGGGGATCACCACGTGGCTTACGCTCGCCGTAGCCGGGCTATTCGACCGTCCGCTCAACGCCGTCACGGTCACCATCCCGACCCTGATCGCGGTGTTCGCGTTGGCCGACATCGTCCACGTCCTCAACCACCACACCGCCGCGGCGCGGCGCCTGCCCGGTGCAGGGGCATGGGACGTGGCCCGCGAGGCCTTGCGCCGGGCGTTCACTCCCAGCCTCTACACCTCGCTGACGACGGCCGCCGGGTTCTTGGCGTTGACGAGCGCGCCCATCGCTGCGCTGCGCCAGTTCGGCGCCCTCGCCGCGACCGGCATCGCCCTCGCCTTCGCCGTGACGTTCGTACTCGGCGCCATCGCTCTGCCCCGCCTGCGCCCGGCGAGCGACCGCAGCGCTACGCTGGGCGCGATCGAACTGGGGCTAGAGCGCCTCTTCCGACTCGTCTGGGCACGTCCGCTCGCCACGGCCGCCGTGGTCGCGGTCATCGCCGTCGTTGCCGCGTTTGGGGCCGGCAGGGTGACGGCGGACACCTACACGATCGGCTACCTCCCGGACGACGACCGCGCTACTCGGGACCACCTGGCGCTCGAGTCGGAGTGGGGGCCGTACACGCCCGTCGATCTCGTCGTCCGGCCCCTCGGCGGCCGACGGGTAGACGATCCCGCTATGCTGAGGGCCTCCGCCTCGTTCTCCGACGCGGTGCAGGACCGCACCGGAGTCGCCTCCGCGTTCGGCCTCCATACGCTGGTCGGCCGCTACTCCGAGGTGCGGGTCGGCGACGACCGCCTGATGGACGATTCGGCCAACGTCGCGCTGGCTATGGAGCGACTGGAGGACGAGCGGAACGCCGACCTCCGCCGCATCAGCACGGCGGACTACCGCGCCGGGCGCATCGTGCTCACCGGACCGATGATGAGCGCCCGCGACCTCGGACGCACGCTCAGTGACGTTCAAGAAGTCGTCGACGCACACTTCGCCGGCCTCGCCGAGGTCGCCCCGGCCGGATACCCGCCCCTCTACGTGCAGATCGTCGAGCGGGTGACGTCGTCGCAGGTCCGGAGCTTCTGGATCGCCCTCGTGATGGTGACCCTCCTGCTCGCCTTCTGCCTACGGGACCTCCGGCTCGCCCTGCTCGCCGTGCCGGTAAACCTCTTCCCGATCCTGATCATGTTCGGTACCATGGGCTGGCTCGGGATCCCGCTCGACGTCGCGACGGCCACGGTGGCGGCGATCCTCCTCGGCGTGGCCGTCGACGACACGATCCACCTGCTGTACCACGTTCGCGGAGCCCGCGCTACCGCGGGCACCCGCGAGGCGTTATTCTCCGCAGCGCGCGGGGCCGGCCGGGCGGTCGTGCTCACGAGTCTTATCCTTGCCGTCGGCTTCTCGGTGCTCATGCTCGCGAGCGTGAGCACCGTCTTCTACTTCGGGCTTCTGACCGCCGTGGCGGCCGTCGGCGCGCTCGTGGGGGACCTCGTGCTTCTCCCGCTCCTCCTGCGCGTCGTCTACGGCCGGGCCGCTGCCGAACCTGCCTCCTGACCATGCCGAACCGCCCCCCCTCCCCATCCGTCGAGACCCGCGACGTCCGCGCCGACACGTACGACGACGCGATGCCGCGCATCCCCCACCGCGGACATTACAGCCGCGACCGTGCCGACGACCGGCTCGAGTGGGTGCGTCAGAGGACGGGAGCGCCGCTCGTAGAGCTGGGCACCTACGGTACGGATCCCGAGACGCTGCGCGGCAACGTGGAGAACTTCATCGGCATGGTGCAGGTGCCGGTCGGGGTGGGGGGGCCGCTGCTCGTCCGCGGCGAGCACGTGGACGACTACATCGTGGCACCGCTGGCGACCACGGAGGGCACCCTGGTCGCCTCGCTCTCGCGGGGGTCCCGTGCGCTCAGCCTGGCGGGCGGCGTGCGGGCACGGGTGGTGCACCAGCAGATGACGCGGGCGCCGATGTTCACGTGCGGCTCCCTCGACGACGCCTTCCGCCTCCTACGCTGGCTCGAAGGCCACCTCGACGACCTGCGGGCGGCCGTCCGCACGGCCAGCCAGCGGGCCGAACTCGTCGCGGTCCGGGGCTTCGTCAGCGGCGCCGTGCTCCACGTCCGCTTCCTGTACCGCACCGCGGATGCCGCCGGCCAGAATATGACCACCGCAGCCACGCACCACGCATGCGAGTGGGTACTGGAGCACCTCCCGCCCGACGTAGACCTGGTGCGCTACGTCATCGAGGGCAACTTCAGCAGCGATAAGAAGGCCAGCTTCCTCAGCTTCATCGAAGGGCGGGGGACGCGGGTCGTCGCCGAGGCGAAGCTGCCGGGCGCCGTGCTCCGGGACGTGCTAAAGGTGGAGCCCTCGGACCTCCTCAGCACCTGGTCGGGCTTCGTATCGGCCTCGGTGGGGGCCGGGATGATGGGGCTGAACGTGAACGTCGCCAACACCATCGCCGCGCTCTTCACCGCCACGGGGCAGGACATCGCCTGCGTCCACGAATCGTCCGTCGGGCAGCTCGACGTCCGGCCCGACGGCGACGGCATCTACGTCTCCCTCGTGCTGCCGTCGCTCGTCATCGGCACCGTCGGGGGCGGCACCGGGCTCCCGACGCAGCGCGAAGCGCTCGAGATGCTAGGCTGTTACGGAGCGGGCAAGGGCGGCCGCCTCGCCGAGATCGTCGCCGCCTTCGCGCTGGCGCTCGACCTCTCGACGCTCTCGGCCATCACGGCCGGCCACTTCGCCGCCGCGCACGAACGTCTCGGGCGTAACCGCCCGGACCTGGGAGTGAAGGCGGAGGACTTTAATGAAGGCCTCTTCGAGCGCCTACTCTCCGATGAAGACGGGCCCGTCGCCGTGGGGTCCGCCGAGCCGATTCCGATGGACACCTCGGCGAGCATCCTTTCGGACCTCGCCGCTACCGAACTCAGCAACAAGCGCGTCGGTCTCTTCCCGTACGAGGTGCGCTATACGAGGGAGGGCGTCAGGGGCACGGTGAGGCTCGTACTCAAGGTGAAGGCGACCGACAGCGAGGTGGTCGGCGCGCTCAACAAGATGGCGCAGGGCTGCGGTGGCCCCCTCTCCTCCGCGTTCGGGCGACTCGGCCTGCAGACCGACTTCCGCGGCTGCCACGAACGCGAACTCGCGCTCGCCCGGCTGCCCCAACAAAAGTTCACCCGCATCGCCCCGAAGATCTACGGCACGTGGCATGACGCCGACCGCGAGGTCTGCGTCATCGCGATGGAACTCCTCGAAGACGTGACCCACGTCGGGACGGCCGACCGACCGGACGCGTGGAGCCGCGACGACATCGCCGTCGTGCTGAACGATCTCGCTCCGTTCCACGCGTTGCATCTCGGCCGCACGGATAGCCTACCAGAGGACCTGTGTCTCTCTCCTCGCACGACCCACGCGACGGGGGGTTTGGCGGAACTCTGGCGCGCCCTCGCCGATCACGGGGCCGTCGAGTTCCCCGGCACCTACACGCCTGAGCGACTCAGGATGGTGCGTGCCCTCATCGACTCGATAGAGGAGTGGTGGCCGACGCTCGAGGCCATGCCGCGAACGCTGGTCCACAACGACTTCAACCCGCGCAACCTCTGCCTGCGGCGGGGAGGCGACGGTGCGCGCCTCTGTGCCTACGACTGGGAGCTAGCCACCGTGAACGCACCGCAGGCGGACATCGCGGAGTTCCTCGCCTTCGTCCTACCCCCGGAGACGAGGCGCGAGGACCGGTTGTCGTGGTGCGACGAGTATCGCCGGGCGCTCGAGCAGGCCTCGGACGCTATCCTCGACGAGGAGCAGTTCCGTGCCGGCTTCGACCTGGCCTGCGCGGACCTGCTGATTGGGCGCCTGGGCCTCTACACGATGGCGCACACCTACAAGGACTACTCGTTTCTGCCGCGGGTGCTAGACGGCGTCTTCCGACACGTCGCCGCCTCTCCGACGCTGGCCCCCTTCACTCGCTAACCGAGAGGTCCTTATGCACGGTGCCGCAATGGATCGCGAGTCGCTCATCAAGCGCGAGTCGCTCATCAGCCGATTCTGGGCGTACCTCCGCGAGCGCTATGACCCCCTGCAGTTCGTGCCGTTCCACCTGCTCACCGTCGCCGCCGTCGGGGGCCTCGTCCGTCTTCGGTTCGACGCCCCGGCGGATGCCGCGCACGTCCTCTCACACGGGGCCCTAACGCTGATCTTGCTGGCCTTCTACTTCATCCTCCGCGTGTTCGACGAGCACAAGGACCGGGAGGACGATGTCCGGGCTCACCCCGACCGCCTCCTCTCCCGAGGCGTCGTCGAACACCGTCACCTGCGTGGGGCTGCTTGGGGGGCCGTCGCCGTGATGATCGGCCTTGCGCTGCCTTTCGGGCTGGCCATGGTAGCCGGGGCGGTTGCCGTCCTCGCTTACGCCCTGTTGATGCTGCGGGAGTTCTTCGTCGCCGCCTGGCTCCGGCAGCGGGTGGTGCTCTACGGCCTCACCCACAACGCGGTCGTCTTCCTGTCGGTCCACCTGGTGTTCCTTGGGTTCGGCCTGGTTGCAGGCGAAGGCCTCGCGACCCTTCGCGATCCTTTCGTGCACGCAGGGGCGCTCGCCATCAACCTCCTCGTGTTCTCGCTCGAGGTAGCCCGAAAGATTCGCACGCCGGACGGCGAGCGGGAAGGGGTGGAGACCTACTCCCGCGTTCTCGGGCTCCGCAAAGCGGCCCTCGTCCTCCTTGCGGTTCAGAGCGCCGGCGCCGCCGTTCTCCTCTGCCTCTTCCTCACATCGGAAGCTCATCTGATATGGGCGCGGGCCGGACTAATGGGCATCGGGTGGGTTCTCACGGTGGCCACCATTCGCGCCCTCCTCCGCCGGCCTACAGCAACGGCAGCGGAGCGCCTCGTCCAGCCTGCCGGCTTATCGGTTGCGCTCTACCTCATCGGGACTGCGATCTGAGACGCGGTCCGACGACGAAGGGGGCACTCCGGGAAGCGATCGCGGGAGGCTGACGGATGGACCGGGCCGTGGACTACGGGCCGCTCCAGAACGTGGCCCCTTTTAGTAATGGCCTAGGATGAACGATACTCCCCCGCGTATATCTTCCACGCCTTTCAATTGCCCCGTTCTCACCACGACGTGATGATTCCGCGTTACCTCGCAGCGCTCGCTGCCCTCGTGCTCTCCTTCTGCCTCGCCTCGCCCGCCTCGGCGGAGGTCCTCGTCGTTCCCACCGACTACCCGACGATCTCCGCGGCCGTGGGCGCCGCCGCCGCTGGGGACACCGTCTTCGTCTTGGACGGCGTCTACCGGGGCGGCATCCCCCTCAAGAGCCACGTCACCCTCCTCGGCCAGAGCAACACCGGCACCATCATCGACGGCGACCTCTTCGACGCCCACGCCGGGTTCGACTTCTACTGGGACCAGCACCCGGGGTACGGGCGGGAGGGCGTCGTCGTCCAAAACTTCCGCATCCGCAACTTCCCCCGGGCCGTCCGATTCGCCGACAACGAGTCCCACGACCCGCTCGACCTCGGGATCGCGATCCGGAACAACGTGGTGGAGGGGTGCGGCACGGCCTTCTACCTCTCGTGGAACGCCGGCGGTGCCGCCGCCCTTATCGAGGGCAACGTCCTCTACGGCCCGAGTCCGGGCTCCGGCGTCGGCATGTCGTTCACCCGAGCGGGGGAGACCGTCCGCGTAACGGGGAACCGGATCTACGACTTCGGCACGGGCATCAGCTCCGACACCTACTCCCGCATTACGATCGACCACAACGTGATCGTCGGTTCGTCCGCGCAGGGCCTTTACCTCTCGGGCACGACCACCCGTGCGCTCAACAACACCCTCGTCGAGAACGAGATCGCCGTCCGCGTCAGCCACGACGACGCCTACCTCCGCAGCAACGTCTTCGCTGGGAACGCGACGGCCGTGACCAACTACTTCGGCGACATCGATCCCGCTTACAACGTCTACTGGGACAACGGGAGCGACGGCGGCTACACCGACCCGACCGATACCCACGGCGACCCCCTCCTCACCGGGGGCGACTACTACTGGCTCGGGGCGGGCTCGGCGGCCATCGACGCCGGCGACCCCTCGGCGGACTTCGTGTTCGAACCTCGCCCCAACGGGGGCCGCGTCAACGCCGGGGCCTACGGGAACACCCCCCTCGCCACCGTCTCCTCACCGGAGGTAGCGGTGGAGCCGGCCGCCCTCGACTTCGGCGTGGTGTCGGCGCCTGCCGAGCTCGCCCTCACCGTGCGAAACGAGGGTGCGACCCGCCTCCTCTTTGGAGGGGTCGAGGTCGACGGCCCAACCGGCGCATTCGACGTAGTGAGCGCCCCAGCGGTGTTGATGCCTGGGGAGGAGGGACACATTGCCGTCGCCTTCGATCCGCCCAGCCCGGGCCCTTACACGGGCACCCTCCGCATCGAGACCAACGACGCCGACGAGCCCGTGGTGGACGTCGCGCTGACAGGGGTGCGGCAGACCGTCCACGTCCTCTTCCCCCACCTCATCGGACCGGCTCTCGCCGACTCCCTCGCGGCGTACTACGGCCCAAGTTCAGTCCTTCCCCAGGATGCCGCGGCAGACACCCTGTTCGCCGCCATTGCTCGCGTGACGGACGTGGACGGGGACGGCGTGCGGGGGCTCTACTCCGACCTTTTTGTCCCGTTCGACTGCAACCCCTCGTGCGACCCTTCCGCTGACGTTTACGACGGCGGAGAGGGGCTCGAGCTCGAGCCCCTCTGGCCCCTATCGCTGGTGCCGGGAAACGAGCGCGTCGAACGCGACCTCCACCACCTCTTCCCCGCCCGCGTGGAGGTCCAGGCCGACCGCGGCACCCTCCCCTTCGGCGAGAGCCCCGACGACGAGACGACCGAGTGGTACCACCTCGACGAGACGAGGGGCACGCCCCCAGAGGCGGGGCGCGACGCGTGGAGCGAGCGGCTCGGCGGCGTGCGCTTCGAGCCCCGCGAGAGCACGAAGGGGGACGTCGCCCGCGCCCTCTTCTACGTCTACGCGGTCTACGGCCCCTCTGGGAGCGGGCAGGCCGACCCTACTTTCTTCGAGCTGATGAAGGACACGCTGCTGGCGTGGCACGAGGCCGACCCCGCGTCCGAGGAGGAGGGGGGCCGGAGCGAGCGCGTGGCGGCGTACCAGACGACGAGGTCGGGGGAGCCCGCCGTCAACCCGTTCGTCCACGACCCCACGCTCGCGCGGCGGGCCTACTCCTCCGAATCCCTCGCTCGCCCACGCCTCTACGTCGACCAGGCCGCTGCTGACGGGTTCGACGGCTCTGGTTGGGACCGAGCGTTCCCGCACGTGCAAACGGCGCTCGCCGTCGCGGAGGCCTTCGCCGACGAGGTCGCCGAGGTGTGGGTGGCGGAAGGGACCTACCGTCCCGGTGACGCTACGGCGATGACGGGGGGACGCCGTGCGTCTTTCCACCTCAAAAGCGGGGTGGCCGTATACGGCGGGTTCGCGGGCCACGAGGGCGAACTCGACGAGCGGGACCTGACGGCTCACGTCACCGTCCTGTCGGGCGATCTCGACGGCGATGGGGAGGCCGCTGGGAACGCCTATCACGTGGTGACGGCCACGGAGGCCGACAGCACGACCGTGCTCGACGGCTTCACCATCACCATGGGGAACACGCTCGACGCGGAATTCGCCCGCGGTGGCGGGCTTTACGTCACCGGCGGGGCCCCCGTGCTGCGCCACCTCACCATTGCTCAGAACGTGGCAGCGGGCGGAGGCGGGATGTACGTCGAGGCCGGCTCCCCGCTCCTCTTCGACGTCGCGTTCGTGCGCAACACGGCATTCTTGTTCGGTTCAGGCACGGGCGGCGGCCTCTCGCTTAGCGGTGGAAGCGCCACCGTCATCAACGCACGGTTCTACAGCAACCGCGCCGGGACGGGCGGGGGCGGCCTCACCGTCTCGAACGGCGGCACCCCTCTCATCGTGAACAGCGCCTTCGTCGCGAACGACGGGGGCCCCATCGGCGGCGCCGTCTACTCCCTTCATAGCGACCCCGTCCTCGTCAACGTCGTCGCGACGCGGAACGAGGTGTTCGAGCAGGGAGGGGCCCTGTTCAGCGTCGGCGCCACGAGCGAAGGCGGGGGCGACCCCGTCGTGCGCAACGGGGTCTTCTGGGACAACGACGGGGGCGAGATCGGCACCGTGAACGCGTCGGTCCCGGACGTGGCGCATTCCATCGTGCAGGGGGGGTACGCGGGCGGAACGGTCGTGCTCACCTCGAACCCGCGGTTCGTCCGCCAGCCCGGCACCGACGGCCCCGACGATTACGGCGACCTCCGTCTCCAGGAGGGTAGCCCCGGCGTCGACTTCGGCCTCGCTGAGTACCTCCCCCTGGATAGGTGGGACGTCGACGGCGACGGCGACACGGCTGAGCCCCTCCCGATCGACCTCGCGAGCGCGCCTCGCTTGCAAGGCAACGCCGTCGACCTCGGCGCCTACGAGAGCGCGTTCGCCGTCGCCAGCGAGCCTGCGGGAGCCGCTCCGGCGGTCGATGCCCTCGAGGCGGCGTATCCCAGCCCGTTCCGGACGAGGACCGTGCTGGCGCTGACGGTGGCGGACGCCCAAGCGGTGACCGTGGAGGCGTTCGACGTGCTCGGTCGCCGCGTCGCCGTCCTCCACGATGGGGAGGTCCGACCGGGCGAACGACGCGAGGTCGTGCTGGACGGGCGGGCGCTCCCGGCGGGGGTCTACGTCGTCCGGGCGCGAGGCGAAGGCCTCACCCTCGTCCGCCGCGTCACCCTCGTGAGGTAGTGGCGCGCGGTCGACAGCGGCGAGCGGGGTGCTAATCGTAAGCGCGGCTCCCGTTGCGCATACACCTGGAGCGTGCGAACGGGAGAGTCGCTCCCTGTGCTGTTCCGAGGACCCGAAGCGCCTAGTCCGGGGCCAAACACCCCTCAGCTTCCGTCGGGCTCCGCGCCCCGTGTGAGGCGGTGCGACGCCCGCACCGCCTCTCGGAGCCCCTCGCTGAACGCGTCGAGGTCGCCGTCTCCGATCATGCCGTGGCCGTACATCAGGGAGAGGTACCACGCTACCTTCCCCTTGGAGTGCCCGTCGAGGCAGGCCGTGAGCACGTGCGCCTCGGCAGCCACCCGCTCCTTCGCTCGCCAGAACCGCTCCGTCGGCGTGTGGGCCCCGTCGCGGAGGAGGCCGACGAGCTCCTCGTTCCGGAGGCGGAGGTAGCGCTCGCGCCACTCGGGGACGCGGCGGCGGAAGACCTTCCAGTCGGACGTGCTGATATCCATAGCGTTAGCTCTGTGCCCTATGAGGGCTATGCCCTAGGGGAGGGACGACAGGGAGCGCGCGCTGGATCCGCCCGCCGGTCGAAGGCGCTGCAGGACGAGCTCACCTCAGGACGACCACCTTCTGGTGAGCCGCGACGGACGGCGAGCGGGGAGGATCAGAACAGCACCCGCTCAAACCCGCCTCCGCACTCCGGAGGCGCTGCGCTCCCCGGCCCACACTCGCCCGAGATCACGATGACGCCACCGGCCGGGGGCGCGAGGCGAAGGGCGAGGCTATCGGCGCCCACGACGAAGAGGAGCGGCGGGGAATCGAGCCCGCCCCCGAAACGGAGCGTGTCGGCCGACGTGGTGTAACGCCCCTCGTACGTCCTCGAGAACGTGGCGAGCGTGTCGGCAGGGGCGTCGGCGTCCATGAAGTAGGCCGTCGTCCGCTCAACGAGGAAGTCCCCGGCCGTAGTAGGGCCGTCGAAGTGGAGCCGAACGTCGTGGGCGACGACCTCGGGCTCGAACAGGACAGGGAAGCACCCGTCGGGGGTGCAGGTGGAGTCAGCGGCGACGAAGACGGAGCCGAAGGTGGGCGCACGCCGCTCGCCATGCCACGTCCCCGTCAGTGTTGGGGGCTCAGGATCGGCGGAGTCGCACCCGACGAGGAGGCCAAAAAGGCAGAGGACGTGGAGCTTGTGCGGCATGGGGAGGCGTGGCAGAACGGAGTGGCGCTTCGGACGCCACGGGCGGCATCAGCGGTGGAGTGAGCAATGTAGACGCCGACGCGGAGACAGCAAACCCGTAGGGACCGTGGTCGGCCATGAGCGCGGGTTCTGCGGCCGGTGACTAGGACAGGAGAAGCAAGACCACGACAACGAGACCGACGACCGCAGCGGCGACCAGACCGATAAGAAGAGACGGCGTAGGGTTCGAGACAGGAGCGATCCCACTCTCAGCCAGCGAAGTGCTCGCCTCCCGCGCACCCGGCCCCTCCAAGTTGACCTCGACTCGGACGCCTCCGCTCGCGCCGTGCACCTCACTGAGCGTGCTGAGCGTGTCGAGCGCGATCCGCTGGCGGGCCTCCGGCGTCGAGGCGTCAGGCCACTCCTTCGACCAGTTATGGCCCGGCTCCGTCCGCCAGCCGCGCTCGCGCATCTGGACATGCTGCGCTTCAGTCAGCCGGTGGGCAGGGTCGAGAAACTCGTCGCCTACGATTTCGACGTATAAGCCCGAGGCGCCATCGGCTAAGAACTGAGCGTAGTAGTTCCGGGCGTCGTCGGCCGAGACGATGGCGAAACTCCCGTTGCGCTGAGCATTGATCTTGTCGAGCGCCACGAGGGCCGCGTTCGTTTCAGCCATGGGTGACGGGATAGATGAGAGGGTCGCCGAACATTTGGCTGTTCAGCCGCGAAGTGCAATGCGGCCGTGAGCGGTGGTAAGGTATACGCCGACGACGAAGAGGGCAAAACCGTGGAGCGCTTCGTCGGCCTGCGACAGCGGGATCTTTCCAACAAGGTACAGCGCCTCATGGATAGGTCCCTCTCATCAGCCGCCCGCTGCCATGTCTGCCACGACACTCTACACCGGCCTCGACCTCCACAAGCGCTCCGTCTTCGCCCTCACCGTCGACGCCACCG